>MHJM01000035.1:29077-29909 GCA_001818705.1 Candidatus Harrisonbacteria bacterium RIFCSPLOWO2_02_FULL_45_10c | reverse complement strand
AACACATAATATGCCATATTGTCAAGCCCAGTCACCAGATCGAGCAGTGCAACGCTTAACCGTTTTCTTTTATGCTAAATAAGACATTAGCAAGGATGCTACTTATTCCAAAGTCCAGGTTTTAGCTGGAGCGTTGTAGAAAACGAACTGTTCGGCTCGGTGCTGGGTCAAGTAAGGAAAAGTGGTCGGAGTGCTGGGAATTGAACCCAGGCCTCATGCTCCCAAAGCATGTATACTGCCGTTATACTACACTCCGTCTGTTAAAAATAATCTTGTCGCTTCTTGAAATATTAGGGTAAAAACCTTAGATTGTAAAATAGTTGCCCTCGTAGTTCAATGGATAGAACAGGACTCTTCTAAGGTCTTGATGTAGGTCCGATTCCTACCGAGGGCACCAAAACTAACTCTTTTCTTTTTAAGCATTCTCCGTTAGAATAATTTTTATTGCCGCGGTAGCTCAGTGGTAGAGCGCAGCCCCGAAGAGGCTGGCGTCGAGTGTTCGATTCACTCCCGCGGCACTATTTAATAAATTTAATTAAGGTATTATAAATACTATGATGATAAAAATCGGCGAAAAAATTCCGGATTTTGCTTTCAGCGCTTTTCACGACGGAAAGGATAAAAAATTAAAATTTTCATCCTACAAAGGAAAATGGTTGGTGCTGATTTTCTATCCGGCGGATTTCACCTTCGTCTGCCCGACGGAACTGGAAGAAGCGGCGAATTATTATAAAGAGTTCCAAAAGCTGGGAGCGGAAGTTTTCAGCATCAGCACCGATACCGTATTCGTCCATAAAGCCTGGCACGACCAGTCGCCCGCCATTAAAAAGAT
>MHJM01000035.1:27304-29058 GCA_001818705.1 Candidatus Harrisonbacteria bacterium RIFCSPLOWO2_02_FULL_45_10c | reverse complement strand
TACGAAATGCACGACAACAGCATCGGACGCAGCATCGGAGAATTATTGCGGAAACTGCAGGCGGCAAAATTCGTCAATGAACATAAGGGGCTCGTCTGCCCGGCCAGCTGGACGCCGGGAAAAAAGAATCTCGAGCCGGGATTGGATTTAGTCGGGAAAATATAAATTATGCCGTATACCGCAAAAAACTTTGACCATCTTATCGGCACGCCGGGATTCAGCGACCAGTTATTAAAAAATCACTTCACTCTGTATCAGGGCTACGTTACCAATATCAATAAACTCAATGACATTCTCGTGGCGCTGGAAAAAGACGGGAAATTCGGCACGCCGGAATACGCGGAATTAAACCGCCGTTTCGGCTGGGAATGGAACGGCATGCGACTGCACGAACTGTATTTCGAGAATATGGCGAAGTCCGGAACACCGCTCGCCTCGGACGGAGCGCTCGCTGACGCTATCCGGAAAGAATTCGGATCGCTGGACCTGTGGCAGAAAGATTTTACTTCCATGGGCGCCATGCGGGGAATCGGCTGGACGATTTTATACCAAGACCCGATAGGCAATCGCTTATTCAATGTCTGGGTAAACGAACACGACCTTGGCCACCTTGCCGGCTGCAAACCGCTGTTAGTGCTGGATGTTTTTGAACACGCCTATATGCTGGATTACGGGCTGAAACGGGCGGATTACATCAATGCCTTCCTGCAATCTATAGATTGGAAGACCGTCAGCCAAAGATTCGGCTAAGTTTCTCCAATTTCTTTACCCATTGACACAATATACTTTATATGGTATAGTGTTGAGGTTCTTTATCAAAATCAGCTAAGGAGGCGTGCAATGAGAAGGAAAAACTCTCTCGTTGATATAACGAAAAAGGTTCAGTTCGACCCGGAAGTCCAGGAACGCATCCAGGGAACGCACTTGGAGTCCCGGGCGCTTTATGATCCGGACCAGTTGTCCGGACCACCGGATCTCTTGTTCGGAGTAACGGTTTCCGACGATCTTTTGAGGGGCACCAAGGACCCCCTGCTGCTCCTCAGCCCGAAACTCCGGACGGCCTGAAAAGGCAAATCCCCATAAACTGCTTAAGCAGTTTATGGGGATTTTTTATTGAAAAATTTATTACAAATTCAATAACGAATCGAACTCTCGCATTTTTTCATTAAAAAGATTGTTCAAGTTATTCACTTCTCGCGCCTCAGTGTTCATATTCTTAATTGTTAATTGTACGTCTTCGGCATCATAACGAATGTCGCCGGAAAACTTAAACTCCAGCGTTTGGAGAAGCGTGTTTAAAAGATCATTATAAACAATCAACCTGGTAATCAGCCCCACTTCCTGGCGAACGGCATCCATGGCAAGATTGCGCGCTTTAGTCGGCTTAATTTCCGCCGCGGATCTCGCCATATCATCCAACGCCTGAGTCAATTCAATGGCTTTGACCCGAGCTTTTTTGGAATGTTCCAGTTCCGACTGGACAATATCCAGCGCTCTTTGGAATCGGAAGTTTTTATCTTCCTTGGCGATCAAATCCAAAGTTGCCAACGATTCCTCGGTCATAACTACAATCTCTTTTCCGACAGCGGCGCCTTGCTGCCGCGCCTCGATAAAACGGTCCGGGACGAAACTTTTGGTAACAAAAAAATAACCGACGGCGTATAACACTACGATCGCCAGCGCCAGCACGATTCCGGTTTTCGCTTCCCGCCGCAATTTAAAGGAAGAAAAATTCATAATCTTATTTGAATGGT
>MHJM01000035.1:23448-27294 GCA_001818705.1 Candidatus Harrisonbacteria bacterium RIFCSPLOWO2_02_FULL_45_10c | reverse complement strand
TTTATGATATTGAACCAATAATTGCAATTACCGGATTTAAGCGATGCGCTTGCAGAATGCCGCGCATCTCCGTTAAAATAAGGAACGAACTGCGGGTATCGTATAACGGCTATTATGTTAGGTTTCCAACCTGAAGACACGGGTTCAACTCCCGTTACCCGCTCACAAAATTATGATATTATTACCAATCGTTTTTCTTGCTATTCTCTACCTGTCCTGCGTGTACATTAATAATCATTTTGAATATAAAAAAGCGTATTGGTTTTTTGAATTTTCTCACTTGGCCGCCGGATTTCTGATTGCCCTATTTCTTTCAAATTTTTTACCGAATGCCATTTCTATTGTTATCCTAACGGCGCTGGTCGGCTTTATTTGGGAAATCGGTGAAATTGTTATTGACCGGTCCGATCGTATAAAAAATATACTCGCAAAATTAAATATCCGGCAAGGACCGGTTACGGTTTCGGACACATTATTAGATTTAGTACTGGATACTTCCGGCGCATTGATTTTAATTAACTTTTTTTAAAATAAAAACCCCGTATTACGGGGTTTTATTTTTTAGAATGAAAGAACGCCGGACCAGAGAATCTGATAAATGCTGGAAAACTGGTCAAAAGTCCATAATCCGTATTCGAGTTTTGTCATAAAGTATTCGTTTACCTGGCCATTAAGACCGCCGGAGTATTTATTCACTCGCGTCTTAATATGCGGGACATCAGGAAATATTTCGCCAAGCCGGTTCAGAACCGGCCCATGCCGAGTGAAAGATTCGCCGCGGAAAATCGCCCGGGTCTGCTTTGAAAATGACAGTTCTGAAAACGGAAATTCCAATTGGATGGAATAGCCAGATTCGGAATAGCGGTCCTTGATCAATGGCGGAGTAGCGTCTGCCGAAGTGCCGAGCGTCACCCACTTTGCCTGAACTTCTCCGGAAATAAATTCTCCGGTAAGCCGGTATTGGCCGCGCCGCAATCCGACATCGGCGCCCCAAACCCAGTTAGAAAGCCGATCTTCGATATCATACTTGCCGATTAATCCGGATAGGCCCGCCGAAACGCCATTCACAAATGCCGCCCTGGAAAAATGGCTCGGGTAAGCGGCGTCGCCGTAATCCCACTCAATCCGCGCGCCCGGATTTTTGGTGTCATTATTGTCCGCCAAAAAATTAACCTCGTGCCCCCAATCCACATCGCTTCCGGAAACCGAGTCTAGAATTAAAAAGGTTCTCGGGTCGGGAGGCCGCCGTCCGCGAATCGGCGATTCCTGGAGACCATTAACGACGTACAGGGTCAGCTTTCTGGGAAACCAGACTGGTTCGGCATGCGGCTTATACATCATTCGGATGCCGGTATCTGCGTAACCCGAAGAAAACAGCGGATGCGGATAACTTACTCGGGAAACGAAATCCAGGCCGGGCGATGCATAAAGCAACGATTTGGTTACCAACGGATAAAGATCCGGCCGGTACAATTCGTTGGAACGGCCGAAGGGGATCAAAAACCTTCCGACTTCCAGTTCTACTCTGTTAATCGTCATGTTCTTAACCGCTAACCGATATAACTCCGGTTGGCCGTTGGCAGCTAAAGCGAATTCCAGCAGAAACGGCGTGTCTTGGAGCGCCGGCCCTTCGGCCCGGAAATACATGTCGGTAAGCGCCATTTGATTTTCAATTTCAATTTCAATCGGCCTCGCTCCGATATTCCGGTAAGTAAAACTTAAAGAACCGCCCCAGCGCCAATTATTAAGAGTCCGCAATACGGCATCCGAACCTCGTTTGTCCGGAACGCCGGCGAAATCGGCATGGCTCCAGCTAATCCCACTAAATATCAGCAGGAAAATAATCAGCGTTTTAAAAACCAAAATCTTTTTCACGACCCACCTCTTTTTTAATTTTTAAAGGACTTAATTCTACAATAGTAGTACGAAATTTCTAGAGATTTGTCAATTAAAAACGAATTAAACGATACGGCTAGTTGGGGGCGATTTTCGGATATAAAAAAACCACCCGGTAAGGGTGGTGATTATTACTAAGCTATTTCTCGCAATTTCTTTTTATCCGGCTTGCCGATCGGCGTCTTAGGAATTTCCGGAACCAGTTCAATTTTTTTCGGAACTTTAAACTCCGCTATGCGCTCCCGGCAAAATGATTGGATATCCTGCACAATACCTGGCAATGCCTCGGTACCTTCGTCTTTAAGCACCACAAACGCTTTGACATATTCGTCACCGCGCTTATTGCGCTCGCCGACAACCGCCGCTTCGGCAACCATCGGATGCTGGAAAAGCACTTCTTCAACTTCAAGCGAAAAAACATTTTCGCCGCCGACATTGATCATGTCCTTCTTGCGGTCGACGATGTAAAAAAATCCATCGCGGTCTTTTTTGGCAACATCGCCGGTAAAAAGCCACTTCTTACCGCTGATAAAGCGGAGTACTTTTTCCGTTTCTTCTGGCATCTGCCAATATCCCTGCATCACCTGCGGACCACTGATAACTAACTCACCGGATTCGCCGGCTGGCGCCTCAACGCCGTTATCGTCAACAATTTTTGCTTCCGTGCTATCTAATGGCAGACCGATGGAACCGACTTTCCGCTGCTGGCGATTGAGAGGATTTGCATGCGTTGCTGGAGACGCTTCGCTGAGACCGAAGGCCTCAACTAATACGCCGCCGGTTAATGCTTCAAATTTTTCCAGCACCGCATTCGGTAAGGCCGCCGCACCGGAAACACAGAATCGGATCGATGAAAGATCAAGCTTTTTCTTTTTTTCAGCAAACGTGTTGATTGCCATATACAAGCGCGGGATACCAGGAAATATCGTCGGCCTATGCTTATTAATAGCGCTTAAAAGCGTATTTAGGTCGCGGGGATCCGGCACTAGAAGAAGCGCGGCATTAATGAAAACGCCAAAATTCTGGCAGGCCGTCATCGCAAACGAATGGAAAAGCGGCAGGGTTGTCATAATCACTTCCTCGCCTTCGCGCGCATCGGATACCAAATGCCGGAGCTGCCGGACATTGGCCACCAGATTGCCATGGGTCAGCACCGCTCCTTTGGAAATGCCGGTGGTGCCGCCGGTGTATTGCAGCACCGCGATATCCTCCGGGTACACTTCCGGAAATTCGGCATCGGGTTGCCAGGTAAATATTTTTCTGAAAAATAACGCCGGATTTCTCCGGCCGGCAAAATTGCCGAGCAGCGGATTTTTGAAAAAATAAAGAAGGTTGAATGGAAAGGGAAGAAAATCTCCCACGCTTCCCAGCACCACCGTCTCCGGCTGATGGTTCATTTTTTCAATAACCCCGCGGAAAAGATCCAAAGTGATAAAAACCCGCGCGCCGCAATTAGCCAGCTGGCGCTCCACTTCTCCCGGTCCATACTGCGGATTGAACTGCACCGCAATTGCGCCAAGTTTCAGAATCGCAAAGTAGGCGATAACTGCATGCGGCGTATTGGGCAGCATAAACGCGACCCGATCGCCTTTCTGCACTCCCAGTTTTTTTAATCCGCAGGCAAAAAGCCATACGAATGCCCACAACCGCCCGTAATTCAATGAATAGGAATACGGCAATGGCCGCGGATAAAAAATAATTGCGGTACTGCGTTTTCCGCCGCGCTCAGCTGCTTCTTCAAACATCTGATTAATCGTCTGCGGATGGCTCATGCATCCTCCTTAGAAACTGTTTTTTAAGAACCTAAAGGAAAAAATAGAGTAAAAAACGAAATTAGTCAACCCCGTCACTAAAACAAGCACTTCGTTTTCTACAACGCCTTTGATAAAGCAATGATTAATCTATCTAAACTTCATCTTTGCGAATGCTTCGCTTGGAATAAAGGAAAAC
>MHJM01000035.1:19975-23354 GCA_001818705.1 Candidatus Harrisonbacteria bacterium RIFCSPLOWO2_02_FULL_45_10c | reverse complement strand
TTTGTTCAATTTATAGTGAAGTTTTACAAAGCGCCGGTGGATTCTCGGATAATCTCCGCGCATCAAATGATTCAACCGATCCCGTCCGCGGAGCCAGCGCTGGAGCTTTCTCTTGGGAAGCACGTTCTTGCCAACCTTGGCGAGGTCAGTCAGCTTATTAAGATTCCGCCGATAGGCCGGACGGAAATGGATCTGGTTGCCGCGCCGCTTCCAATTTTGAATCGTTTTCTTGCACACACCGACCGCGTCGGCAATTTCTTCATCGTATAAGCCCAAGATCAGGCGAAGGTCGCACAGTTGCTGCACTACCGTCTTCCGGCTGGCTGATTTTGCCACATAGCCTCCTTAAAATAAATAAGTTCTGCTTTAGAATATAATGCGTGGCACTAAAAACGTCAACTAAATGTCACTCACTACCTATCTGTCTACCGGGACAGTATAAGTAAAGGCAATAGAGGCAAAATAGTATGGCGGTTTTTTAAAAAAATACTTTACCGATGAACTACTTTGCAATATTTCATTTTGCCAACCTGCACGATGATTCCTTTCCCGATAACAATCACTTGCTTATCATCCGATTGTTTCTCGCCGTTAATTTTTACTCCTCCCTGCATGATCAGGCGGCGGGCTTCGCTTTTGCTGGAAACTAAACGGGCTTCTAGCAATAAATCAATAATCGGAAGGCGCTGGGAACGGACTGCTGACACCGGCATCTCCGAAGGCATTCCCTTATTGGAAACAACGCGAATAAATTCAGCTTGCGCCTGTTTTGCCACTTTCAATCCATGGAACATTCCGACAATGGCCTGCGCCAGCTCCAGCTTCACTCCCCGCGGATCGCCGGCTAATTTTTTTTCCATTTCGGTTACTGGCAAATCGGTTAACAGCAATATATATTTAGGAATCACGTCATCTGGAACCGACATTATTTTACCGAACATTATTTCCGGCGCTTCGCTGATGCCGATATAATTGCCGAAGCTCTTGCTCATTTTCCGGACCCCATCGGTTCCCTCCAATAGCGGCAATATCATCACGTCCTGTTCCGGCGTCCCAAAATAGCGCTGCACCCGCCGCCCCATCAATAAATTAAATTTCTGATCGGTGCCGCCGATTTCCAGATCGGCTTTGACCGCTACGGAATCATAACCCTGAAATAACGGATACATCGCTTCCAATAGGGTTATGTCGTGCCCTTCATCCAGCCGTTTTTTAAAATCCGCCCGGTGCAGCACCTGCGAAATGCTGCCGGCGCGCGACAGCTCAATAACCGTCGCCAGATTTTTATTCAGCCACTTGCCGTTATAATGAACTTCGGCTTTTTTGACATTAAGGACCTTACCCGCTTCCGCCAGATATTTTTTCATATTGGCCTTCACTTCCTTTTCCGAGAGCGGTTTTCGTTCCTCCGAGCGGCCGGTCGGATCGCCGATCCGGGCGGTAAAATCGCCTATAATCAATACAATCTTATGGCCGGCATCCTGAAATTGGCGGAGTTTCCGGAGCGGCACCACGTGCCCCAGATGCAAATCCGGAGATGTCGGATCAATACCGAACTTAACGCGCAATTTTTTTCCGCCCGCCAACATTTTTTGGAGATGTGTTTCTTCAAGAATCTCAACAACGCCTTTAGTTAATAATTGATTACTATCTGACTTCATATGTTTTAGTATACCTGAAAAAGAGCGGCGTTATAAATATATTAAAAGAGGGCTTTCGCCCCCTTTCTAATTCTATTTATTTCCCGCCGTTCCGCGCTTTGATGATCTCATCCACCACGCCATACTCTTTGGCTTCTGCCGGCGAAAGATGGAAATCCCGATCGGTATCTTTTTCAATCTTGGAAAACGGCTGGCCGGTGTGTTTGGCAATCAGCTGATTCAGGCGTTCTTTGGTCTTTAAAATATGCCGCGCCGTAATCTCAATCTCCACCGCCTGACCCTCGACGCCGCCCATTACCTGGTGCAGCAGAATCTCCGAGTTCGGAAGCGCGATCCGCTTTCCTTTTTTACCGGCCAGCAATAACACCGCGCCCATGGAAGCCGCTATGCCGACGCAAATCGTGGAAACGTCCGGCTTGATGTATTGCATGGTGTCGTAAATAGCGAGTCCGGCCGTGACCGATCCGCCCGGAGAATTAATATATAGCTTAATGTCTTTTTTCGGATCTTCGTGCTCCAGAAAGATAAGCTGGGCGACCACCGTATTCGCCACCGCGTCGTTAATCGGACCGCTAAGAAAAATAATCCGCTCCTTTAGCAGCCGGGAATAAATATCGTACGCCCGCTCGCCGAGCTGGGTCTTTTCAATGACGGTTGGAATTAAATAATCGTTATGCATTTTAGTAAGTAGTAATTGGTAATTGAGTAATTTATAGAACTTAATAACTGAATTACTTTAAACCTTCAAGAAAGTCTAAGACTTTCTTGTTCTGCACTATACCATAACTATAATCGTAGATTTTTTTCGGGTCAACGTTCGGGTCCTTGGAAAATTGGGAGTGCTGGAGAATCTGGTTCGCCTCGGCTTCCACTTCTTCTTTGGTCGGATCTAATTTCTCGTCGTGGCTGATCTGATACAGAACCAAATGGCTGGCAACGCTCTGCCGCGCTTTTTCCGCCAGATTTTTCCGCATCTCCTCAGCTTCGCCCGCCTTGGCATCTTTTAAAAAGGGGGTGTATTTGGCAACCATACTATCCAGTGTCCGTTCCACCATAACTTTCGGCAATTCAATTTTGGACTGCTTGATAATTTCCTCGATAGTCCGAAGCCTGGTTTTTTCCCGCTCTTTTTCCGTTTTCTCTTTTTTAATGCCGTCCCGGACGCTTTGAGTAAAAGCGGCAACCGTTTCAAAAGCGCCCAGCCCTTTTACAAATTCATCGGTCAGCTCCGGCAGCTCCCGCTCAAAAACGCCCTGCACTGCCACCTTAAAATCAACTTTTTTATCCCGTAAATTTTCTTTCCAGTAATCCTTTGGGAACGGTACGGAAAACTCAAAATTGTTTTTCTCTTTATGGCCGACAATCTGCTCTTCAAATCCCGGAATAAACTTTCCTTCGCCTAAAACAAACCTGTCCGCCTTGCCGGACGCCCCATCCAAGCTTTTACCGTCCAAAAAACCGGAAAAATCCACATCCGCCACATCGCCAAGCTTCGCTTCGCGGTTAATCCGGGTCAGCTTGGCGCGGGAATTGCGCACCCAATCGATAGTTTTAGCGACTTCTTTTTCGTCAACGGTTATTTCTTTCGGAGTCTGGCTGTTAATTTTATTGGCAATCTTTTTATAATCGGCTAAATTAATTTTCGGGAATACCGTACAGATCGCTTTGAATTTGAAATCAGCATCGGTCGGCGATTGGCTGTCCATTATTTCCACTCT
>MHJM01000035.1:16659-19945 GCA_001818705.1 Candidatus Harrisonbacteria bacterium RIFCSPLOWO2_02_FULL_45_10c | reverse complement strand
CAGGGAAACTTCTCTGAGCGTGGCGCGGACGGCGTTAGTGGCCGCTTCTTCAAAAACTTTTTCCTTATCCACTGCTTGGCCGGCCAAATCTTTCGGGGCCGTTCCCGGACGAAAACCCTTCAACTGGACCGAAGATAATGCCTTGTCGTAAGCCGGCTGCCAATAATTCAAAAAATCCTGATGGCTTAGCGTCGCCTCAAGCTCAATGACGGAATCCGGTAATTTTTTGTGAGTGTATTTCATCCCGTTAGAAGCAGATCGCGATCAAGGCGATATGCCGAATAATTAATTGTTGGTAACGACTAAATAATAGTGTTTAATATCCCATAAACAAGCGCGATCGCGGCTTCTAACGGGATTTCATTCCTTTTTATAAAAACGGAACGAGAAGTAACGCAACAATATTGATAACCTTAATCAGCGGATTAATCGCTGGTCCGGCAGTATCTTTATACGGATCGCCAACCATGTCTCCGGTCACGGCCGCTTTGTGCGCCTCCGATCCCTTGCCGCCGAAGTTTCCACTCTCAATATATTTTTTAGCGTTATCCCAAGCCGCGCCGCCGGTCGTCATGGAAATGCCCAAGAAAATTCCGGCCACAATCGTGCCGATTAAAAATCCGCCCAGCGCTTTGGTGCCAAACACCAGCCCGATGGCAATCACCGAAACAATTGGAATAACTGCCGGTAAAATCATTTCTTTAAGCGCCGCCTTGGTTACAATATCAACAGCGGAACCGTAATCCGGCTTGGCTTTAAACTCCATAATGCCAGGAATCTCCCGGAACTGCCGGCGCACTTCTTCCACGACCGCGCCCGCGGCTTTGCCAACCGATTTCATCGCAATAGAAGAAAATAAATACGGAATAGCGGCTCCGAATAACAATCCGACCAGCACGAGCGGATCCTGTAATTCAAAAATTAATTTTGTTCCCCGATCCGCAAACTCAGCGACATATCCGGCAAAAAGCACCAATGCCGCCAATCCCGCTGACGCAATGGCATACCCCTTGGTAACTGCTTTCGTCGTATTACCGACCGCGTCCAGCGCATCGGTAATTTCCCGGACATTCGCCGGCGCGCCGCTCATCTCCGCAATGCCGCCCGCGTTATCTGTAATCGGCCCAAAAGAATCAATCGCGACAATAATTCCAGCTACCGAAAGCATGGCTACGGCCGCCAGCGCCACGCCATATAATCCGGCCAGCCAAAAACTGGCAAGGATCGCCGCGCCGATAATCAGCACCGGCACAAAAGTCGATTCCATACCAACGGAAAGTCCCATGATAATATTCGTCCCGTGGCCGGAGTTAGACGCCTCAGCAATGGATTTTACTGGACGATATTTTTTAGCCGTATAATAATCAGTGACTACCACCATGAGCGCCGTTACCAGTAATCCTACGAGCGCGCTGACATATGGGCGAAGATATCCCTCGCCAAAATACAGTTTAGTTGCCGGATAAAATAACAACGCCGAACTGACAATCGAAGCGAACAATCCTTTATAGAGCGCTCCCATAATTCCTTGTCCTGAGCCTGCCGAAGGAGTTCCGGCTTTCTCACTCACTTTTACAAAAAAAGTTCCGATCAGGGACGCAACGATGGCAAGCGCGCCGATAACCATCGGAAAAATAACAAATGGGCTGTTAACATCTTTGCCGTCGCTTAAAAAACCAAGCAGCATTGCCGCCACTAAGGTTACTGCGTAAGTTTCAAAAAGATCGGCAGCCATGCCGGCGCAATCGCCGACATTATCGCCGACTAAATCCGCAATCACTCCCGGATTTCGGATGTCATCTTCCGGAATGCCGGCTTCCACTTTACCAACCAGATCCGTTCCGACATCCGCCGCTTTGGTATAAATGCCGCCGCCAAGACGGGCAAAAATTGAAATCAAGCTGGCGCCAAATCCTAGGCCAACCAAGGCCCGGACATCACGCAATCCAAAATAAAATGCGGCGATGGAAAGCAACCCCAGTGCCACCACTAAAAATCCGGTTACCGATCCGGCCCGAAAAGCCAGCGAAAGAGCGGCATTTAATCCGCGGCTGGCGGCTTCGGCAGTTTTAGCATTCGAACGAACTGCGGCGTTCATTCCGATATAGCCGGCCATCGCGGAGGCAACTGCGCCAGTTATAAAACCAAGCGCCGTTAGCCAACCAAGAAAATAAAGTATCAGCGCAATCAGAATTACCGCCACCACCGCCACGCTTTTATACTGCCGGTTTAAATAAGCATGCGAACCATCCTGAATCGCCGCAGAAATCTCCATCATTTTCGCATTGCCTTTCGGCTGTTTGCTAAGCCACGCCATAATATACGCGCTATAAATTATAGAAAGAGCGACTGCTCCAAAAATAAGTGAAGTATACATAATTAATTTAGTTAAAAGTTATAAAGTTAAAAGTTGCTTATAACTTGTCGTTTTTTAATTGTTACTTATAATATTGGCTCATCGTCATCTTTTTTCGGTTCTTTATCAGCCTTAACCGGAGCTTCCGATTCGGTGCCTAAATCATCAATGCCAGCTCCGTCTTCCACTACTGAAACACCGCCTTCTAAAACTTCATCCGGCTTGGCTTGGGAACGGACGTCGATTTTCCAACTGGTTAATTTCGCCGCCAGCCGGACATTTTGGCCGCCTTTGCCGATTGCCAAACTTAGCTGATCGTCCGGAACAAAAACTTTCGCCTCCCGGCGAGGTAAAATCTCCGTGGAAGTAACGCGAGCCGGCGACAACGAATTGGCAATAAATTTACCCGAATCTTCCGACCATTCGATAATGTCAATTTTTTCCTGGCCTAATTCATTACTCACCGCCATCACCCGGGTGCCGCGCTGACCAACGCAAGAGCCGACTGGATCAATTCCTTCCGCAGTGGAAGCGACGGCAATTTTCGTCCGGCTGCCGGCTTCTCTGGCAATGCCTTTAATCATTACGACGCCATCGGCAATCTCCGGAACTTCCAGCTCAAACAAACGAGTGACAAACTTAGGATGAGATCGGGAGAGAATAATGCCGGGGATCCGGGATTCTTCCTGGACGGCTAAAATATAAAAACGCATCCGATCGCCAACCGTGTAGTGTTCTCCGGGGATCGATTCATTATAAAACATGATGCCGGTGGCTCGGCCGAGATCAACAAAAACATTTCCCCGGTCAAAGCGCTGGATGATGCCGCTGACAATTTCTCCCTGCTTATTATGGAACTCCGCTAAAATAGAACTGCGCTCCGCTTCCCGAAGCCGCTGAAGGATAACCTGCTTGGCGGTCTGGGCGGCA
>MHJM01000035.1:13462-16639 GCA_001818705.1 Candidatus Harrisonbacteria bacterium RIFCSPLOWO2_02_FULL_45_10c | reverse complement strand
AGTTTCCAACGGAAACGTCAGTTCTTCGCCAACTACCGAGTCTGATTTAATTTTCTTTGCCTCATCCAGAAAAAGATGCCGGTCGGCATTATAGCGCGGCAATAATACTTCTCCGCTGTCCGACACGGGTCCGCCATGAGGCGCACCTTCGCGATGATCCCGAAAACGCCGCTCCTTTTCTTCGGCTTCCGCCCCCTCTTCTCCCTCCTCTACTATCCGAACTGTTGTTTCATCCACTACCGTTTTTACTTTCCAGAACTTAAGCGCTCCGGTCTTAGTATCAAAACTGGCCTTTATTACTTCGCCTTTGCTGCAATATTCTTTTTTGTACGCAGCGGCCAGCGACATTTCCAGCGCCTCAAAAACTTTTTTCGGGTCCACGCCTTTTTCCTGGGCAATCTGATCCACCGCCTTTTTTAATTCTTTTAAATTAAACATAAAAAAAAATTTAATTATTATTAAACAAATGTCCGCTCACAGGCGGACATCAGTCATTAATAATAGTATAAGGCATGATTCCTAAAAAGTCAAATGTCCGCTCGCTACCTGTCTGCCTACCGGCACCAGAGTTGCTTCGCTCCGGCGGCGGAGCACTCTTACACCTCGGCGCTAAAACTTTTGCTTCGCAAAAGACCGAGCTTTTAGCGCCTGCGGAGTTGCCGCACGACAGACAGGTAACTCGCTATTGTTAACCTATTTAGAAACCGCCATACTATTTTGACTCTTTAGGGTTGGCATCGGGGTCTATTTAGTCCCGCTTGCGGGACAGTATTAGTAAAGGCAATAGAGGCGAAATAGTATGGCGGTTTTATTTAATAAACTACCTGACTTCTACCGATGCCGGAAAATCACTGCTGCCGTCCAGATTGCCGCAAGATAAAACATACGTAGTTGAAACAGATGGCGAAACTCGGACTGAACCAAAGGTGTCAATCTTTGCTCCGGTATCCGGCGTAATAGAACAACTATTTGCAAACCGGCATTTCCAGCTTAAAACTGACTGGCGGTCAAACACTGAGCGCTTATCCAAAACGGTAGGCAGCGCTGAAAAATCACAGACCGGCAGCTCCGCCACTTTTACCGTAACGCTTTTAGTTGCCCAACCGAGCTTTCCCTGGCAAGTAAGAGTATAGGTTAATTCCCGCTTGGAAGAAGCGATAAAACGCTGGGTTCCGCTAATCAATTTTTCTCCGTCCCAAGCATCGGTTGCCTCGCAGGAGGTGGCATTGTTAGCAAGCCAGGAAACAGTGTAATCCGCCGGAGCGCCGATAGTTAGGGAATCCTCAACGCCGTTAACCCGCAAATCAATCACTGGCGGCCCGGTCGGCTCTGGCGGCGCCTGCACTGCGACATTCACGTAAGAAATATTGGAAACTTTTCCGTTGCTTTGGACTAATCGCAACACGCCGTAGCGACGGACTCCGGGCGAATCGGCAAAAATTAATTCGCCAATGGAAGTAGTGCAATCTTCCGGGCTGCCCGGATCAAATACCGCTCCGTCAAAAGTAGGCGGGCTCTGATTTAAATCGGCATTAAATTCGCAGCGCCCGCCAAAAATCATGGTGCTTCCCCAGCCGCCGGCGTCATCGCGGGAAACTTTCCGGTCGCCATCGGCATCATACGACGCGCCAATCCAGATATTAACCGGTTCGCCGCGAGTCACTCGGATGCTCTTGCTGAAATTTTTTCCATCCGTACTGATAGTGGCTTCGGCAATCGGCAATGGCACGGCTATTTCTTCCTCGCCAGCCGCTCCTCCACCGCTAACATTCACAACAACGCTATCGGAACCAATTCCCGGACAATACAGCCGATAAGTATACACTCCGGATTTTTCCAGCACCCGCTGTTCCTCTCCAGCCGCCCGCTTAATGGTCAGCCAAGAACCGGTTCCTAAACAATACCGGTTAAGATTCCAGGAAAGCGCTATATTTGCCGGAGCCGCCATTGTCAGCGGGCCGTCTTGGCCGTTAACTTTCAAATCAACCGCATCCTTTGCCACTGGCTGGGTTTTTTCTTTTACCGCGTCGGGAACAATCACTTCTTGGGGAATCTTTCCAATAGTTGGCGCGTCCACCCGCACGGTTACTTTGGATTTAGAAGACCCGACCTCGCTGATCTCGCCGTAGGCAGTTAAAGTGTACGTCGTCGTATATTTCGGAGAAACGGAAAACGTTCCCTTTGTCGGCTTGGTGCCGACGCCGCCATCAATAACCACCTGCTTAGCATTCGCCACTTCCCATTCCAAGGTCGCGCTTTCGCCGGATTTAACGCGCTCCGGAACTGATTTAAAAGAAACAACTTTCGGCTTGTCCGGATAGGCGACATGAATTCCGCAGGAAACAGAAAGAGAATCTTTCCTCGTCTTCCAATATGTCCATTTACTTATAGGAGTAATAGAAAGCGCAATGTCATCCCGCACTGAACCGGGAATAAAAAGCTTTGAGAATCCAGTTAGTTCTTTAATGTGACCTACGGGAAGTCTCTGCGTCACCGGCGGTGAACTGGAAAAATTCAATGATTCCAATGAGTTCACTTCTAATTGATTACCAGCCCAGCTTAAAGTAACTTCATTTCCCTTTCCCGCCTGAATACTAGCAGGATCAATCTTACAAGAAACTTCCGGCCGGGGCGGAGTTACTACAGTTACTATTTCCTCTGCGCTTGTTCCCCCGAGCGCCTCCCAACTACTTTTTGCCGAAACAACATACTTCGTTGTCTCGTTTGGCGACACGGTAATTGATCCAAATTCATTATTATCTAAATGTACCGGCGTATTATTAATACTAACCGAGCCAAGATCAATCTCACTGCTAGGATTGCCGAACTTTACTGATAACGTAACCGGGGTTCCTTCGCCACTTATAATTTCTTTAGGCGAAGCCGTGAATGAAGTGATTCGCAATGGCTTATTATCACCGACATTAATAATTTTGGTAATTGAATCGGTTTTTCCGCTATATCCTTTACATGTCAGCGTATATGGATATACGCCTTTTAGTGATGAAATTGTTCTGCTGCCCCTAACAGAACCATCTTCATCGTTATCTGTCATATCCAGATTTTCTCCAGTTAAAGTGCAATAAGAAGCGTTTCTAACATCAAAACTAATGTCATACGTCGCCGGTGCGGGCGGTGACGCCGAAGGAAGACTATATTGGATATCTGCATCCTGCA
>MHJM01000035.1:12630-13372 GCA_001818705.1 Candidatus Harrisonbacteria bacterium RIFCSPLOWO2_02_FULL_45_10c | reverse complement strand
TTTCGTCACTTATCTTATGCTTTACTAGATCTATACTTATCGAGTTATTTGAGACTACCAATTGCAGGCACTGCTGATATAAATTCATTTTATCTGGACGATCAGAATTCAGAATATCGCCACAATTTGATGAAGAAGTAAAATCAACCAAACATTTATTACTACCGCTAGGAAATTGATAACAAAAATTAATGTAGCCGCCTCCGTTGCCTTTATATAATTCATTGTTAGCATCCTCGAAAGCTTTGGTTATATTAAAACTGCCGTTAGCTGAATTATATTGGGCATTAATTTTTTCAATAGCGTTATTCACGGCATTTTGATTTTGCGATGCTACCCAAAAAGTTGAATAACCGTGATTCACTTCGCTCCAAGGAAAAGTTTGGGCAAGAACAGCTTGATTAATAAAATAACTCGAAAAAAATCCAAAAAATGTAACTAGGAAAATCCATTTAAACTTCATACATTTATAATACTACTAATGAGGCATAAGAAAAATCCCTGCCAGCAATACAAATAATTATGGCATAAACTTGACATAAATATTTATTTATTTTAAAGTATCAAAAGTTATTTTCTATCAAGGAGGTGGGTTGCCGTGAAAAGAATTTTGCCAATCCTCATGGGTATGATACTTTCTTTCCAATCCGCGAAGCTTAACGCCGAATCAGGCATAGATGCGCTACTGTATCAAAATTCCAATCAAAAAGAGATTAAGCAAAGCGTTTCACCATTGATAGGA
>MHJM01000035.1:8767-12620 GCA_001818705.1 Candidatus Harrisonbacteria bacterium RIFCSPLOWO2_02_FULL_45_10c | reverse complement strand
AGGCGGAGTTGTCGGTTTGGCATTATTTCTCGTTGGCCAAGAAATGGTTCGCAATGGCCATTCCCTAAAATCCGAAGCCAGCCGAATCCGGACCAATGCCGATGCCACTTACTGGTATCCGTACGGAGATGGCGGGCGGGAAAACTCTCCCGGACCGATCTATCGCAGCCGCCTGGATCGGGCAAGAAATCTCGGCGATAAATCCGATAAGTACTCCGGCTGGGGAAAATCAGCCACTGTTCTCGGATTAAGCTTAATTGGCGTCAGCTTGTTCAGCTTGAGCGTGGAAATGGCTGATGGGATTCGCCTGCAAAAAAGAATCCGCTTCGGCGGAAATCATTCCGCGAACGGATGGCAAAAAGATTAACAAAACTCCCTTTCGATGCGATATCGAAAGGGAGTTTTTATATTCCGAAATACCTTACTAAAACCCTGGCCTAAAGGCCGTGCTGGTGTTTACTCTTTCCCCTCACTTCCCTGGAGGGAAGTGAGGGCGGGGAAATTAAACGCCGCAGCCTCCGGTCACAGTTTCCGCTCTTACAAAGACCGTGAAATAATCTTAATAAAGACAGCGAAATAATCCACTAATTAGTGTACTTCCCCAAAAGGAAATGGTGGAGTATAATCCTATAAATATGAAAAAGGAACTTGTCAGAACCTCTAAAGATCTCGGAGAATTAATTTGGGACAAGGTGTTAGAAGAATTCTTCAAGGCAAAAACAAAGAAAGAAATTTCAGATTTATTAAATAATTTATTAACCAAAAGAGAAATAGAAAATGCCGCTCGGCGATTGGCGGTTTTAGCTTTAATAAGAAAAGGTTCAAGTTATGCAGAGATAAGCAAAAAATTATGGGTGGCGCCGATAACTATCAGTATTATCAAAAAAAACATTCTTAAAAATCAAGGGTATCAAAGCAGAAATGAGTATAATTATAAAGAAACAAATTTTAAAAAGGCCGTTAACGAAACTGAAATCGCAAATTCGTTTCCGCCGGAATTGCTCAATTATATAGAATTTTATATAACCAATTTCCCGCAAAAAAGCGGTCAGCGCTGGAAATTTCTAAAATATAATAGAACTTTGCCTAAAAATATCAGGTTAGAAAAGTAGCTTAATCAGCCTACTTCCCTGAAGGGAAGTAGGCGCTTCTTAATTTTAAAATTGTACTTAGTTCTGTATTGCAAGACACGGGTTGTGCCGAGGGTGGGATTCGAACCCACAAGCCTTTCGGCAATAGGTCCTAAACCTATCGCGGCTGCCAATTTCGCCACCTCGGCATTTTGCTTTGTATGCTGCCCCATAAGAATAGCAAATCTCCGCTGGTTTGACAATTAGTGCTTTTTGTTATAATATATCGATAGTTTCAGAATTTTTGAAAACTACATACATAAAGGAGGCGCCAAATGACGCTAACCGTGCTGTTGTGGATCGTAATTTGCGTATTGGCATTAACGCAGTTACTCATCATTGTTCCCGCCTACACTGGCCGCTTAATGCTTAACATCCTTACTCAAACATTGCGCCCGGTCAGCCAGGGGTTGCGATTCGTCTGGCCATGGGAAGTTTCTGTTGAAGATTCCCATACTGACATCGTTACGTTAACCCATGACTTCGCGTTAATTCTGGAAGTGGGCCCAAAAAATCAGCCGGTTCCGCTGAAATTTCAGTTCACCACCATTCCGCATATTCCGTTTCTTATTCAATTCCGCAGATTCAAAAAAGAGGTGCGAATCACGGCGATCATTGAAAACCTAAAATCATTTCTGACCGGCATTCAGGAGGAATACCAAGACCGAGACGATATCATGAATAAATTGCATGATAATCCCGGTGATACGAGTTTTGAAAGCGTTGAAAAGCGCGTTCGAAAATTCATTGACACAGCGGTAATCGCGAATACCAATGGGAAAGCGATGACGATGCAGGAGTACTATGGCGTTTTAATGCCGGTATTTCTCGCGACCGATATCGAAATTCCTAAGGAATTACAAGACGCCATTGTGAAAAACGAAGTCATTGAACGGCAAAACAAAGGCAGGACCAAAGAAATGAACAATGTCCATGATCGCGCTAAAAAGCTGATGGAAACAGCGAAGAAAAACGGTCAGGATATGCAATTCGAGGACGCGGTGAAACTCGTGCTTGTTCAGGACGGGAAAATAAAAGAAGAGAAGCACGTCTTCGGCCTGGATAGCGGAAGCCGCGGTCCGATTATTGATCTCGTTAAGGGGGTAATAAATTATGTCAGCCGGAACAAGTAAGAAGGTTCAATCGCTACGCGGCAACAAATTAATTCTTTTCATGATTGTAGTGCTTCTGCTTATCGGCTGGTCAGTCGGAAAAATAGGAAACTGGCAAGGCCGGAATCCTGTTGAATCCGCCGCCAGAATAAAAATAGCGGCTGTTCCATTGAGCGAACAATGGTCTGCAACTGTGGAAATTCCGCCAGGCAGATGCTTCTGGATAAACGCTCCCGGCTGGCTGGAATATAAGTTCAGCGGCGGGGAAAGATACCAAGTCCGTTCCGGGGAACAAAAAAAATTCCCGGGCGTTCTGCCCAGCCGGTTTTTCCAGTTAAGGGGAGAATCGGGAACCGCGGAAGTTTATTTAGTTCCTTGCAGAAATTGATAAAATCAAAAGCCCCGCTTTGCGGGGCTTTTTTCTTTCTAAAAATTTTATTATCGCAACACGCTTTCAACGATAAATCGGATGCTTCCGGCCAGCAAAGCCACAACAATAGCGACAATTGAATAAATCAATTGGTCCTTTGCTTTCGTAAGCCGTTCCGGATCTCCGGCCGCGCCAAGGTAAAGGTAGGCGGCGTAAAAAAGAAAGAGAATCGCGGCAACAAAGAATAATCCGGTAATCCACTCAACGAGCGTCGTAATAATCCGGCTGACGTCATCAAGAGAACGGACGCCGGTAGTCGGCACGGTCGGGCTTGGAACCGACTGGGCAAATGCCAGCACGGGCAATAAAAGCAAGGCTGCGACGGCGACTTTTTTAGTGATATTTTTCATATTTTTTGACTGACGACTATACCTCATTTTCATAGTCGGTTGTTTTCTATCGACCTTTCTTACTTTTTCTTATTTTTCAGTATACCACAAGCTTAAGCTCCAAGTATACTCTCAATAATTTTGGTAATTCCGGACGAAAGGAGCAGCAGCGCGTACCCGATAACCGCGTAAGTGATAGTTTTTCTTCCGGAGGTCACTTTTTCCGGATTGCCTCCGGCAGTCAAAATCTGGAAAGCACCGATAATCACCATTAAGGTCAAAATCGGAGCGCCGATATAAATCAGCCACCGATTAATCCGCTCTACCAAAGCGGCGATGGTCGTCACTTTCAGTGGATTAGGAATGGTAATAGTTTGGTTACTGCTAGGAACTCTGCCGCCAGACCCGCTTACGGGAACTTTGCCGCCGGATCCGCTCTCTTCCGAAAATACAAAAAGAGGTACTATTAATAACGCCGAAGCGATCATTGAAAATAAAGTAATTTTTACTATTTTATTTTGGCTTAAAATTTGAATCATAAAGTGCACTTAATTTTTGTCCACGGCAGCGCCGACGGCGAGCCGGTAACAATCTGGATAATGGTGCCGAGAATCAGCCAAGCCGCGAGCACGATTACTAAACCGATCACGGCGGTGGTAATTATCTTTTTACCTTCATTGGCCCGCTCCGGCGAAGCGCCTGCGGTCATTATAACAATACTTCCCCAGATAATAAACCCGACCGCCAGCACCGAAGAAATGCTCACCAGCCAATTAATAACATTTTTAGCCAGCTCCAAAAGATCGCAGAGATTGCAGTCCAGTCCGGAACATGGGATTAAGCGGTTCATCG
>MHJM01000035.1:6293-8672 GCA_001818705.1 Candidatus Harrisonbacteria bacterium RIFCSPLOWO2_02_FULL_45_10c | reverse complement strand
GATGCGTTCCTTGTCGATCTGCGGCCAGGAACGGGCGGAGAGCGCCTGGGTGGCAAAAACGCCGAGTTCCGGATGGTCCACGTATTTTTGTATCATACTGCGAAGCGCCGGGGGATGGCCGGTTGCCTGGATATAGCTTCCCAGCGCCTCTTCATTAGCGGTCAGATATAATGCCAAATCCCAGGCCCAGTCCGGATTCTGGCTGTTGTTGGTTACCGCTAATCCCCAATACTCCGGATAATTAACCGCGCGATCGGCGCCGGTCGGCTGGGGCATTTCGGCGGCGGTAAAATTCAAAAATGGATTCCGAATCGCTACGTCTTTTCGCTTGGACGCGTAATTGAACATCATCGCCAAATCGCCTTCCGAAAAGCCGTCTAAAGAATTAACCAGCGAATCATTCCAGGTGTAATAAATATCCGACGCATCGGAAAACTTCGTGTAAAACTTCAACGCGTCCACCCCCGGAAACAGGCCTTCGACATTGGAAGCGAAGGTAGCGTTGGTAAAATCATCAGCCGTCATTTTTGCTCCAGCCTGCAGCATTAACAGCATTAAAAGATCGGAGGCGTTATCAATATTCTTAGCGGAACCGCCAATGGCGACCGCCGGTTTGATAATCTTTCCCGATGCGTCTTTCTGCCGAAGTTTCGGAATAAGATTTTGAAGCCCCAGCCAGTCTTTCGGAGTAACCGCAATCCCGTTTTTATCAAAGGTGTCCTGATTGTAAAAAAGGGCGAGCGTATCTATATAAAGCGGCAGGGCGTAAACAATCCCCTGCGAAGAAAAATCTTGTTCCGCCACGGTTGGAAATAATTCCTGGAAATCCTTAAATTTCAGCTGGGTTTCTTTCAGGGGAACCACTTTATTGTAGTGCTTCGGAAGCCAGGAACGATGGAACATAATAATATCCGGCCCTTTTCCGGCCGCCAGCGCGTTCACAATATCCCGCTCGTACGTTTCTGGGTTGATAAATTCATAATCAATTCCCACGTTGGTCCGCAGGGCCTGATAACGATTAAACGCCTCCTGCAAATTATTCCGGTCTTCGATCCCCCAGACGGTTAATATCAGCTCCGGCGGCCGGTCGGTAATTTTCCGCAAACCGGGAATAACGCCGGTAACCAAAAGAATGACGATAAAAATAAAAGCGCCCGTTCCGATCAAAACTTTTATCTGAAAACTGGTCAGTTGCATTATAATTACATTATACAATACCAATACTCAACCAACTATCTCGCCAACGCGGTGCTCCGCAATGTTGGCTCAATAGTTGGTTTCGCTCTTTAGCTAATTAGCAAGCCGAACTGCCGAGTTGTCGTGGAGAAACTCCGCAGGCAGAAAAAGCTTGTTCCGAGCACATAATCTCGTTATGTGCTCGGTTTTTCTGCCGAGGCGTAGATGCGCTCTGCCGCTAGAGCAGAGCGACATCGGTTCTCTCAGACAATTCGGCAGAGCGGCGTTTTTTAAAAATCGAGAACTACAAGCAAATAACGCCAATCACTTTATCGCCGCTGTTCAGATTCATAATGCGCACTCCCTGGGTCGCGCGGCCGCTCATCCGGACACTCTCCAGCTGGGTGCGGATAATCTGGCCTTTGGCGGAAAGCGCCAAGATTTCTTTTTCCTGATCAACGATTAAGGAAGCAATGACCTGTCCGGTTTTCGGAGTTACTTTGGCAGTTTTAATTCCGGAGCCGCCGCGGCCCTGGACTTTGTATTCCGAAAGAGCGGTGCGCTTGCCAAATCCATTCGCCATCACTGCCATCAGCTGGCCTTTTTCATTTTCTTTAGTTACTAGATTGAGCGCTACCACAGCATCGCCTTTTTTAAGGCGGATGCCGCGGACGCCGGAAGTCGCCCGCCCCATGGAACGCAGCTGGGATTCTTTAAAACGGATCGCCTGGCCGTGGCTGGTGGAAAGCACTACCTGATCATTGCCGGAAGAAAGGCGGACCCATTGGAGCAAATCTACTTTCTTCAATTTAATGGCAATGATGCCGTTGCGCCGGACATTGGAAAAATCCGCCAGCGGCGTTTTTTTAATCACGCCGTTTTTCGTGGTCATCACTAAAAATCCGGGCACGCTTTTTTTCTCGCTCGGGTAGGCAATAATCGCGTTAACTTTTTCCTCCAGCGGTATCTCCAGAAAATTATTGATGGCCTTGCCCTTGGCAATCCGGCTGGCTTCCGGGATCTCATAAACCTTGGTCTGGAAAACCCGGCCCCGGTCCGTAAAAAACAAAATATTATCGTGAGTATTCACGGAAACAAAATGGCTGAGAAAATCTTCTTCGGCGACATCCGATCCGATCAATCCTTTGCCGCCCCGCTTTTGCGACCGGAAACTGGCTGGATTCACGCGCTTGATATAGCCGC
>MHJM01000035.1:6029-6267 GCA_001818705.1 Candidatus Harrisonbacteria bacterium RIFCSPLOWO2_02_FULL_45_10c | reverse complement strand
TCCTTGATAATCAAATCTTCCTCGTTGAAATCTTTCAAACCGCTCGGCACTACCTTAGTCTTCCGCTTATCGCCGTATTTTTCTTTAATTTCTTTTAACTCGTCTTTGATGACTTTCAGGATTTTCGCCTGGCTCTTCAGGAGAATCTGCAATTCTTCGATTAATTTTTTCTTTTCTTTCAATTCCTCCTCAATTTTCTGCCGCTCCAGCGCCGCCAGCGTCTGCAGGCGCATTTCCA
>MHJM01000035.1:0-5886 GCA_001818705.1 Candidatus Harrisonbacteria bacterium RIFCSPLOWO2_02_FULL_45_10c | reverse complement strand
GCGCGCTCTTCGGCTTTTTTCAGGTCAAATTGGGCGCGGCGTTTTACGATTTCTTTGCGATGCTCCAGATAGGCGGCGATAATATCTTTAATTGACATTATTTCCGGCTGCCGACCCTTGGCGAGCGCGAGCATATTCAAATGAAAATCTTTCTGCAGGTCCGTATGCTGGAAAAGCTGATTCAAAATCTTCTGGGGAGTAGCGTCATTTTTAAGCTCAATAATAATCCGCAATCCCTCGCGGTCGGATTCATCCCGGACATCCCGGATGCCCTGGATCCTTTTTTCCGTAACTAATTCGGCGATTTTTATGATCAGTTCGGATTTATTTACCTGGTACGGAATTTCCGTAATTTCAATAATATGGTTTCCTTTTTTATTTTCTTTTATTTCCGTCAGCGCCCGAGTGGTAATCGCGCCCCGGCCGGTTGCGTACGCCTCGACAATCGCCTTTCGGTCGTAAATAATGCCGCCGGTTGGAAAATCCGGCCCCTGAATAAACTCGGATAAATTAGTAGCGGTTGCCTGCGGATTATCAATCAGATGCAGGGTAGCATCAATCAGTTCCGATAAATTATGCGGCGGAATGCTGGTCGCCATGCCGACGGCGATGCCGACCGTGCCGTTTAAAAGCAAATTCGGAATCTTGGCCGGCAATACTTTCGGCTCCTGGCGGCTGCCGTCATAATTCGGATCCCAATCCACAGTTTCTTTTTCAATATCAAAAAGCAATTCTTCGGCGATCTTGGAAAGTTTGGCTTCGGTGTACCGATAAGCGGCGGCGGAATCGCCGTCAATGCTGCCGAAGTTTCCCTGGCCGTGCACCAGCGGATAACGGAGGGAAAAATCCTGCGCCATGCGGACCATCGCTTCATAAACGGAAGAATCCCCATGCGGATGGTATTTGCCTAGCACTTCACCGACGATATTCGCCGATTTTTTAAATTTGGCGGCATGCGTCAAACCGCTGTCCCACATCGCCCAGAGAATCCGGCGCTGCACCGGCTTTAAGCCGTCCCGGACATCCGGCAAAGCACGGGAAACGATTACCGACATCGCGTAATCCAAATACGACTCCTGCAGTTCTTCGGTAATTTCCCGTTTTAATATATTTTGTTTTTTATTTTCTTCGCTCATATTTTTACGGAAGGGTTCTCGGCTTAATATCTTCGGTAGACTGCGTAACGAAATTAAGACTGGCGCCCTGGATAGTCACGGAATTAGTTTGGCCGATGAAGGACATTACTGCCGACCGCCAATCGCGTAATTCCGCCATTATTTTACTGGAAACAATTACTAGTCCGTTCCTGAATGTTTCCGAAGCGCCAGGCGCCACTGCCTGCTGGGGCTCGGAATTAAAGCTCCTGATCGTAGCGCTTAAATAAAAACTCCAGAGCGTGATGACAACCAGCATGCTGGAAGCGGTGAAGAAAATCAGCCAGCGTTTTTTTATCAGGTCATCTTTTTTCTGAAGGGCTGTGAAAAAATCTTGGATTTTACTGAACATAGAATAAAAATAACTATATGGATAACGTTACAAAACGGACGCCTTTTTGCTCCGTTATTTCTTTTCTCCGG
Source organism: Candidatus Harrisonbacteria bacterium RIFCSPLOWO2_02_FULL_45_10c (assembly GCA_001818705.1). Classification (GTDB taxonomy): domain Bacteria; phylum Patescibacteriota; class Minisyncoccia; order UBA6257; family 02-FULL-45-10c; genus 02-FULL-45-10c. Next base: position 4,309 of record MHJM01000035.1, on the reverse strand, counting down.
ATCGTCAATTTTTCCAGGACTTCCGCTTTCTGGCCAAGTTCCTCGGCAAGCAATTTCCAGTCGCTACCGCCCCGTTTCAGTCCCGGAACTTTAAAAAATGAGGCAAGGATAATTTTCGGATTCAGCTGTTTAATCAGCTTCGCCGCCGCTTCCTGGTTAATAAACGGCCTGCCGCCGGCAGGAAGAACAATAATATGCGAATCCCGCAAGGCATCCAGCGCCTCCGGAGTGAGCTCTTCGCTGATATGGCCGAGTAAGCCGATAGTAATTTCTTCGGCAACTGCTTTATAAACTGTTTTTAAAAATTTTTCGCTGGATTCCTTAGGCAGCCCAAATCCTTCGATAATAACTCCCTGCGCCTCATATTCTCCGGCTCCGGAAATAACCCGGGATTCCGGCTCGGCGTCATTTTTAATTGGCCACGGCGTTAAAGTTTTTACCGTAACCTCAACTTTCCCCCTGGGAGGAGTCAGGCCGGTGCCGGATTCAAACGGGTCTGTTAATAAGGAAAGGCCGCCTGTCTGAATTTTGAAGCAGCCTTCGCCGTACCAGTTAATAACCATACAATAATATAAAGTATATAATTTTCTCACCCATTTTGCAAACGATATGTATCTGAAATTATTCTCCTACCGGCACCAGAATCGCCCCACTCCTGCGGTGGGGCGTTCCTATATCTCGCTCCGACGGCGTCCAATTTCATCGGCCGACCAAGCCCGTCGGAACTCCGAAATTGCCGCACGGAGAATAATTTAAGATATATCACCACTGTGCCTTAGAGAAATAGCAATGCTATTTTACTCATTCGGGATGGCTACGGGGTCGATTTCGTCCCCGCTTAGCGGGGACATTATTAAGTAAAGGCGATGAGGAAAATAGTATTGCTGTTTCTAAAAGCTATTGTAAAAAAAATATCTTTTTAGTATAGTTACCTCACATATGATTAGCGTTGCTAAAAAACCGGAGTCGGCCATTGCCCAATTGATTAAATCTTCTTCGGATCTGATATCCGTAGCCAAGGAAGGAGACTTAGTAAACGGGATATTGATTAAACGGATGCCCAGAGCCGTCTATTTTGATTTAGGGAGATTCGGAACCGGAATTATCTATGGCAGCGAATTAATGAATGCCCGGGAAATTTTAAAAAATCTTAAAGCCGGCGAATCCATATCGGCAAAAGTTGTGGAAGCCGACAATGATGACGGTTATGTGGAATTATCTTTAGCCGGAGCCAGCCGGCAGAAATCCTGGCAAGCCGTCCGAGAACTATCGGAGAAAGGAGATGAAGTAACGGTAAAGATTACCGGAGCCAATGCCGGCGGACTGATGGCCGAAATCGAAGGCCTGAAAGCTTTTCTTCCGGTTTCCCAGCTTTCCAGCGAACATTATCCAAGAGTTGATGATGGGAGCAAAGAAAAAATTCTTTTGGAATTGAAAAAATTTGTCGGCCAGGGCATGAGCGTGAAAATTCTGGACGTGAACGTCCGGACGGACAAATTGATTATCTCCGAACGGGAAATTACCAGCGTCAATGTCAAGGAAAAATTAAATAAGTACAAAGCTGGCGACATTATTGACGGCATCATCTCTGGCGTGGCCGATTTCGGCGCCTTTATTAAATTCGCCGACGATCCGGAGCTGGAGGGCTTAATCCATATTTCCGAACTGGACCATAAGCTGATTGAAAATCCGAAAGATATCGTCAAAGTCAATGATCAAGTAAAAGCCAAAATCATCGAAATCAAAGACGGCCGCGTTACTCTTTCCTTGAAAGCTTTGAAAGCCGATCCTTGGGCAACCGTTGAAGAACGTTTTAAGGCCGGAACCGAAGTTCCCGGAACGGTATTGCGCTTTAATCCTTTCGGGGCGTTTATCGCGCTTGATGCCGAGATTCAGGGATTAATCCATGTTTCCGAATTCGGAAGCGTTGAGGTAATGCAGGAACAAATCAAAGAAGGCCAAAAATACACCTTCCATATTGAATCAGTAAAACCATTAGAGAAGCGGATTATTTTGAAATTGAAAAAGTAATCTAATTAAAAACAGCCGGTATATTTCTATGAGAACCGGCGTCGGCCGCTTCCTGCGAGCGGCCGCGCCTACGCCTCGCTCTGAAAATCCGTCCAGCACCTTTGTCTAAAGGTGCTGGGCGACTAGGGTAGAAATATTCCGTTAAGCGAGCGAATTGGCTTTGTCTATCGCGGAGCAGCGGTTGGCGAGATAGTTGGTTGAGTGACATTTGACTTTTAGTTTACTTTATTATATAATTTCAACAGAAAATAGTTGCTTCTTCGACAACGAAATACGAGGGGGAAGGACAAAAGGAGGTGGGTATGGAACCCATCAAAGAAGTTTCCAATGCCGATATCAGCCAGGCATTTGGCGCCATCAATGATGAAGTTTTAACTCCGGAAGCGCGCCAGGTTTATGAGCAAAAAGAATCGGACGGATTGTCTTTTAAAGATTGTTTCTTCGAAAAATATCTGAAAGTTGTTTTGGAGCGCTGGAACGAATTGCATCGCCAGAAAAACGGCGAAGACAGCAATGTCGCTCTCTTGAATCAAACGCAATTGCGGTCGCTGGTTGGTTACGATAAAGGATCGCCGGATAGCCGGGTCATCTGCGTTTACTGCCTGTCGGATCTGGTTTTTAAAAAAGCCGGACAGCGCGGCCTGGAAATAGACCTGGAAAAACTGCAGCAAGGCCCGATTGAGGAATTGGCTCCGTATTACGAAAAAATAAAATTGATTCGGGAAGAGATTCTTCGAAATCCCGATTCTGATATTTATTTTATGCCTCGGATATGGAAAAAAATCCTCACGAAAAGCGGTCCGCTAGGCCAGCGCGGTGATTTCGAAAAAGATGAATTCGGAAAATTGCGCCAATACGGCAATTTCGTCGTCGGTACTTTCAACAATTACCGAAACGGCGATCAGCTGGAGTTGGGGCTGACGCTCGGAATTGATTTCCAAACCGAGCATCCGAAGCCCATCATTCTGGCAGCCTGCGGCCATGCCGGCCTATGGAATGCCGAGGGTAAAGATCACAGTTCCCATCTATATTGCCTACAGACCTTTTCCGGCGAACGCATGCAGCGAAAAAAAGACGGCGTTCTCGTCCGGAATCATTCCGGCCAGCCGCAGATGGAAGCCCGCTGTTATCCCGCTAAAAATTACCTTGGCGCCACTCAGCGCTTGCAGCAATTGGAAGAGAACCGCCGGTACGGCAGCACTCGACCAAAAGAAACTGACGAAGAATTAGTCAAAGACCAATCGTGTTTTGCTCTGGCGCTGGATGCTTTCACTCCGGAACTGGACGAACTGGTCTCTCAGCCGGGATTAAGCGAAGAACAAATCAAAGACGTTATCTCCGCCTATCTTAGCCGCCTGACAGCAGAACAAGTTGGCGCCGCTAAGGTTTTCGCCGGAGAAAATAAAGGCGATATCGCGGAAGGAAAAACCATCGGCAAAGATCACGACCTGGGCAAGCCGGCCGGACTGGGTTTTTTCGGAGGCAAGCCGGAAACTCAGGAAACGTATTTTTCCAATAAATATCTGAAAAAGATATTAACGCCGTTTCTTTTTAAGAAAGTAACCGCCAGCTCGCATTATCGCCGTTTAATCTGCGGCTTAATCCGGGAAGTGGAAAACGAAAGCGGCTTCGTTGGAGAAATAGCCAAAATCTATTGCCGAAGCGCCAAACTGTTCAAGGCGCGTAGCGGCAAAGAACATATCTACAATCTCTGGCTGCTGCGCATGCAAAATCCGGTGGATATGGGCCAAACCGCAAAAGTTCGGGAACAGCGGGAAATGAACGCCAATCAAATCCGTTTCTGGTTTCCGATCGATGAATTATTTCGGATGCCGGTTGGCGGCTTGCTTGGTTCGAAATATAAGGTCAATCGCCCTTACTGCAGTTTCTTGATCAATCTTTCAGTTTTTCTGGAACGCTACCGGTTAGCAATGCCGGAAAGCGCTAAAGAGTTCCAGAAAAAATTGGAATCTTCCCAACGCATGTAAAAACTATCAGTCCCCTTATTCCGCAATGCGGAATAAGGGGATTTTTTATCCGTAACATTTACGCAGGCCCTGGAGTAATATACAATAATATATAAAGAAACTAACATGTCACTTTATAAAAATATTTTCTGGGCAACTATCACTCTTTTAATTATTGCCGGTACTTTTTCATTATTATTTGAGACCGGAACGGAACCGATTAATCTTACAGTCAGCCAGTTGGCAACAAAAATAAACGATGGTAAAGTTACCGCCATTACGGTCCGCGGAGACGAGTTAGCAATTGACTT
>MHJM01000034.1:15570-23114 GCA_001818705.1 Candidatus Harrisonbacteria bacterium RIFCSPLOWO2_02_FULL_45_10c | reverse complement strand
TAACTTTTTATATCATGGACTTGCATCAACTTTGGGAAACGGCGCTTGGAGAAATTGAACTTCAAATTTCTCGGCCCAATTACGTCACCTGGCTTAAAAATAGTTCCCTAGTTGATAAACAAGACGGCGTTGTTCTGGTTAGCCTTCCGAATAATTTCGCCAAAGAGTGGGTGGAAAACAAATATCATAAAATTATCCTTGGCGCTCTCCGCAATCTAGACGAAACAACAAAAAAAGTCCAGTTTACGGTTCATAGCAAGCCAGTGCAACTGTCTAAACGGAACAAACCGGCATTTTTCAATGAATCAAAATCGCAGCTCGCATTTGAAGAATTGAAAATCGATCCGGAAACAAATCTTAATCCCCGCTACACCTTTAATTCCTTTGTCGTTGGAAAAACCAACCAACTGGCGTTCGCCGCCGCCAGCGCCGCCATTGAAGAAATCGGGAAAAAATATAATCCGCTTTTTATTTACGGCGGAGTCGGCCTTGGTAAAACTCATCTTATCCAGGGAATCGGCAATGAAATTAAGAAAAAATATAATGATAAGGTGAAAGTCAAATATGTGTCGTCGGAAAAATTCACTAATGATGTCATCTACGGAATCCGCAATAAACGGATGGAAGATATGAAAGAAAAATACCGCAACGTGGACGTGCTCATCATCGATGACATCCAATTTATCGCTAAAAAAGAAGCTACTGAAGAAGAATTCTTCCATACCTTTAACGCTCTCTACGAAAATAACAAGCAAATTATCATTTCTTCCGATCGGCCGCCTAAATTCATTCCCACGCTCGAAGAACGTCTGCGTTCCCGATTTGAAGGGGGAATGATCGCTGATATCGGCTATCCGGACTTTGAATTGCGCCTGGCTATTTTACAAACTAAGCTTCAGGAGCGCGGCGTAACGCTTCCGGATCCAATCCTTGAGTTTGTCGCTAATAAAATCCAGAAAAATCTTCGTGAGCTTGAAGGAGTATTGAACCGGATTCTATTTTACCAGCAAGCAAAATTAGATATTTCCCTAAAAACCGTGGAAACGTTAGTTAATGAAACTATCCAGCAGCCGACAAAGAACATTAATCCTAACCAAGTAATCAAGTCCGTGGCCGATTTTTTTGAAATGTCGGCGCAAGATTTAGCCGGACGCTGCCGGCAAAAAAGCGTTGTCGAGCCGCGCCAAATCGCCATGTACCTATTACGGGACATTCTCGGCTTGTCCTATCCATTTATTGGCGAAAAATTGGGTAAACGCGACCATACGACGGCTATTTATGCCTATGAGAAATTAAATCTGGAAATAACTAAAAATCAGGATTTGAATCAAAAAATTATTGCGATTAAAGATTTAATTTATAAGGAATAACTTGTGGAAATTAATATGAATAAGGCGTGGATAATTCTTTAAAAAATTAACTGCCGCACCAATAACCCACACCTATCCACTGCCAGATGCGCAACTTATCCTCATAGTTATCCAGCATCAAAAAACGGTTTAAACCATATGGCAGCTGCGTAAAAACTATTTATCCCCAAAAAACATTATTCCTATAGCAACTATTAAATAATAAATATACATAATGAAATTAATAGTATTAAAAAATAATTTGCGCGACGGTTTAGCCGCTGTACAGCGGGCTTCGGCGGAAAATATTAGCCTGCCGATATTAAAAAACGTCTTAATCAAGACGTTTAATAATAAAATTCAATTATCCGCGACTAATTTAGAACTAGCCATTACCCAATTTGTATCGGGGAAAATTATTGAAGACGGCAGCATTACTATACCGCTGGAAACGCTGTTAACTATCACTAATAATATTGCCAACGATCGAATTGCCATCGAAGTGGAAAATAATACCCTGCATTTCAAAACCGATAATTACGAAGCAATTATTCAAGGATTGCCGGAGGAAGAGTTCCCGATCATACCGAAAATTGAAAATACCAAAAATTATCTTCAGATTAACACCGTTATCTTAAAAACCGCCGTTGCTAAAGTTATCAATGCCGCCCAGCCTTCCGAGATTCGTCCGGAAATTGGAGGGATACTCTTTGATTTTCAGGTTACTAATTTTAAATTGGTGGCAACGGACAGTTTTCGCCTCGCCGAAAAAACCATCCAGGAGAAAAATTTTACCTGCACTTTTCAGCGCGGTTTTAAAATTATTATTCCGTTAAAAACCGCCCAGGAAGTGCTGCGGATCAATACCGGAGAAGAATTGACGATTTGCATAGATCCCAATCAGATCTTATTTAAAAATAACGACATTGAAATTATTTCCCGCCTGATCGACGGCACCTATCCGGATTACGAAGCTATCGTTCCAAAATCATTGGAAACGGAAATGCTGATTGAGCGCGAGCATCTGGTAAACGCCGTAAAATTAGTCAGCACGTTCAGCGGCAAAGTAAATGATATCAAGATGAAAACTGCGGACGGCAAAAAAGCGGTGGAAGTCTATTCTTCCAATCAATACGTTGGCGAGAATAAATATTTAGTTCCCGCCAAAATTAAGGGCGAGGCCTTCGAAGTTTCCTTCAATTGGCGGTACTTGATGGACGGATTGAAAAATTTTGATTCCAATGAATTACTATTCGGCGTCAATGGTGATGTCCGTCCGGCGGTGCTGAAAAATACCACCGACACTTCATATTTTTACATTTTGATGCCGATTAAAGGCTCATAGATCTATTTCTCGCCAACCGTTGCTCCGGCTTTAACAAATACAATTTGCTCATAACGGAAATTTAGCACCCTAGTCATTCTTCCTGGGTAGCCCGCTAAATTTCTTATTCGCTCAGGTATTTGTAAATAAAGCCTTCGCAATGTTGGCTCAAAATAAATCTACTCGCTCAAGATTTTACTTGAAAAGAATCAGTTCTTTTTGGATTGTCGTATTGTTGGCGCCGGTAACTTTTAATTGCAGCAGGTTTTGCAGTTCGATTTTTTTCGGTGCTAGGTTGAATTGGTACATGATATCTTGGCTATTATTACCGCTGCGCTCGTCCATTAATTCGTTGTTAAAAAATAACTGGATTTTGGATATCGGCGACGGTGCGGTAACGCGGGCTTGTACCCAGACGGAGTTGGATTGGATAAAATCGCCGTTTTTCGGGCTAATAAAATTTAGCGTCGGCTGTAAAGCGTTAATTTGCTCATTGTCGGTAATAGCGCCTTGCGGCAGAGGATAATTGTAAATGGCGGAAAAATTGGGAATGGATTGTTCCGCCCATTTCAGAACGGAAAACTCCCAATTTTTAAATTGCGAATCATTTTCCGGTTGTACCGGCGGCGGCCCTTGCGGATCTTTTTTATCCACATAGAAAAGAATCGAATGAATCTGCGAATAGGAATTATTACCGATTCGGAAATTAACTGTCGATTGTCCTTGGAAGACCGGCTTGGAGCTAACTATTGGTTCTGGCTTATTAAAAGATACTAGCGGCTTATCTTTAAGAGCGTCTCTCATAAAAGCGCTCCAGATTGGCACAGCGGCGAGCAAGCTGGATCCGCGCTGGGTCATGGCTACGTTGTTGTTATTGCCAGCCCAAACGCCGACTATCAGTTCCGGAGTGTAACCGATCGCCCAGGCATCATGATAATCGTTCGTGGTACCGGTTTTAAGCGCGACTTGGTGCCCGGGAAACAGCGTTAAAGGCAGGCTGGAGCTGAATAATCCGGACCGTTCTTCAACGTCGGTAAGAATATCATTGAGTATTCTCGGGTACTGGCTTTCAATCACTTGCGTTGCCGCATCTTTATATTCCTCAACAATTTTTCCTTTGCTGTCGGTAATTTTAATTACGAAAGTTTGTTTATGTTTTACGCCTTCTTGGGCAAATACCGAATAGGCGCCGACCAGATCCAGCAAGGTTACTTCTCCGCCGCCGAGAACCAGCGATAAGCCGTAGCGGCTCCGTTCGGTCAGCGTGGTAATGCCGAGATCGTGGGAGGTTTTTAAAGTGTCATCAATACCGGCTAGATATAGCGTTTTAACCGCCGGTATGTTGATTGATTGAGCCAGGGCGGTCCGCATAGTTACCGGTCCCCGGAACTTTTCATCAAAATTGTTGGGATGGAAACATTCTTTCTCTTCGTTTTCAAAATCAACCAACAGCGGGCATTTTTCATTATTAGCGGCAAATTCCGTTGGCACGTCGAATAAGACGGTGTCCGGAGTATAGCCTTTTTGAAAAGCGGTCAGATAAGCGAATGGCTTCATAGCCGAGCCCGGCTGGCGCAGGCCTTGGGTGGCGACGTTGAAATTCCCTTCAAATTGGCAATTTAATCCTGGCGTGCAGTTTTCCGGTTCAGACGGCAAAAAATAATCTTTCGATCCTACTAAGGCGAGGATTTGCCCGGTATTCGCGTTTTGAGCGACCAGCGACGCATTATGGCCATTATACAGTTCGGTGTTGCGGGCGGCGCCGTCCGTGACCGCTTTTTCAGCGGCTTGCTGTAAATCCCAATCCAGAGTTGTCACAACGGTTAAACCGGCCGTTTGCACGAATTCTTCCCCATATTTTTTATTAAGATAGTCCTGCACTTCTAATACGAAATGTGGGGCCTTAATTCCGGTTGATTGGTCGGCAAAAATCAGTTCCGCTTTTTTAGCCCCTTCTTTTTGCTGGACGGTAATATAACCAAGCGATTCCATTCGTTCCAGGACCAGATTTTTTCTTTTCAATAGTTCATCAACATGCTTTCCCCAGGGTGAGTAATAACTGGTTCCTCTCGGTAAGCTGGCCAGCAATGCCGATTCGGCTAATGTCAGGTCTTTAGCGGATTTTCCAAAAAAAGTTTTGGCCGCCGCCTCAACGCCATACGCATTGCCGCCATACGGAATTTGATTGAGGTAGAGGCCTAAGATTTCGTCTTTGTTATATCTTTTTTCCAGTTCTATGGCGACAAATAATTCTTTAATTTTTCTGATAATATCCCTGATTAATGTCCGTTCGGAAGTAAGGAACGCGTTTCGCGCCAATTGCTGGGTAATCGTCGATCCTCCCTGGCCGGCATATCCTTCGCGGAGATGCAGGTTCACCAGTATTGCCCGGATAATGGCTTTCCAGTCGAAGGCCGGATTTTTATAAAAATTGTTATCCTCAATAGCGACAGTCGCTTGTTTTAAGAATTCCGGTATTTCGGAAAACGGCAGGACGGTGCGTTTTTCTTCCCCATGAATTTCGTATAAAATTGTTTTTCCGCTCCGGTCGTAGATTTTGGTTGATTCTATAATTTGCCGGGTTTCGAATTGTTCCGGATTAGGCAAATCTTTAATAATTAAAGCGAAAAAAACTAAGGAAAGCGTCACTCCGAATAAAATTACAATAATACTTAGAGTAAACCATTGCTTAAATTTTAAGCGCTTAAGGCGCCGGATTCGAATCATAGTTAATCTTAATAAGATTATATAATATATTAGGATTTATCCTAAAATACAATCCCCCGAAATCCGGGGGATTGTATTTTTTATGATGAGCTCTAGATACCTTCTTCGTCTATTTCTTCGTCCAGAACGTCTCCGTCGAGTTCGCCATCTTCATCTTTCTCCTCGGGATCAAGAACTTCATCTTTATCATTTTCCCATTTTGGTCCGGCGTCGTCCCAGCCAGAAGATTGTGATTTTTTCTTTTTCATTGTTGAAACCCCGTCACCAGATCGAGCGCTGCAACGCCTAGCCGTTTTCCTTTCTGCGCGCATGGTATTCGCAAAGATGAAGAATAACGTTCATCATTGTTCTACCAAAGGCGTTGGAGAAAACGGAAGCGCTCGGCTCGGTGCGGGGTTGAAAAGACCGTTTGCGACCTTTTAATATAAGTTATTTTTATTTATTTTAATAAAACCAAATATATAAATAAGCTTATTTCGTGTCAAGGGGTGAGCGGTGCATAGCCGTGGTAATAGCGATAGCTAAGGCATCGCTGGCATCATCATATCCCGGAACTTTGCCGATGCCAAGAATAACACTCACCATTCTGGAAACCGCTTTTTTGTCAGCTAGGCCGTAATTGGTAGTGGCTGATTTTATTTCGGACGGGCTGAATTCTTTGATTGGAATATGGAATTGGGCGGCGGCAGCAATGATGGCGCCCCTGGTTTGGGCCACCGCAATGCCGGTTTTTACATTTTTTGCAAAATACAGCTTTTCAATTCCGATAAGATCCGGACAATGTTTTTTTATGAGCTTTGCAAAATCTTGGGTGATTTGCAAAAGAAGCGCGTCGGCTCCTTTTAGGTGCGATTCAAAAACGCCGCAATCAATATAAACAAGTTTTCTATTTTCGGCATCCGCAATCACTCCGTAGCCGATGCGGGTACTGCCGGGATCAATTCCCAATATCGTCATAATTTTTTTTGGAATATGACTATAAAATATTTGTGATAATTTTCTGCACGTCTTCGTGCTCTTCCAGCGCCGCCACCAATATTCGGATTTTTTCTTTAGCCGCATCGGAAATTGGCTGCTGGAATTTCGGCTTCCAGCTTTTATCACCAGTTTGTTCAAAGGACCACAAAACGCTTCCCGGCGTCGCTATCTTTGCGTCGTGATCGCTTAATATTTTTTTTATCTCATTTACCGTCCGGTTGGAATTATCCGTAATGCCTTGAATAATGAGCGCCGCGCCCTCCGAACCGTAGGCTTCAACTAAAATGTCTTCCAGATTTTTTTCTTCCGATGCCTTGCTGATCGCCCGTTCAATATTTTCCGCCGGAACATTACTCGTTTTGGCCGTTTCAATGGCGGTCCGAAGCCGGGGATTGAATTGCGGGTTAGGGTCGGTTTTAGCGGCAATGGCAATAGCGCGTAAAAGCTTGGAAAAAAGCTGGCCGCGTTTTTGATCGGTAATGCCCTTATGATGCTTTATCTGGGACCATTTGGAGTGACCGGACATATTTATAGTATAGCGAATATAAGCGAGTTTTTTATTTTCACCAACGAATCTCCGGCTTGAACAAATACGATTCGCTCATATACGGAAATATATCACCCTAGTCAGCTTCGACAAGCTCAGCTTCCTGGGTATCCCGATATATTTCCTATTCGCTCAGGTATTTGTAATCAAGCCTCCGACATGTTGGTTCAAATTAAAAAACTCGCTTATTAAGCTAACTACTTTCGTAAAGGAACTTTGCGCAGCGATAGCTACAAAACAATGAGTGAGTAGCGTCCGCGAGCCAGGACCCGCTATGTCGTTCGCAGGACGAAGGCAGGGTGGCGAGCAGCGTTACGAACGAATTGGCTTTGTCTATCGCAGAGCAGCTGTTCCAGAGCGAAAGTAGTTAGCTTTATTTGGTTATAAAAACCCCACAGTGTTTAACATTGTGGGGTTTTAGGTGTATTTACCACCATCCACCGCGACTTCGGCAGGGATTGCCCGGATTCCCTCGTTTGAGCTCATACAGTTCGTATGGACCAAAAGGGATGTCCTGGGTAACTTGCCGGCTAGGTGGAATGCTGACGCAGTAGGTGTAGGTGCCGACAATCTTTCCGTTTTGGCGGACGAGCAAGCTGATTGACTCATCCCGATAGTA
>MHJM01000034.1:14490-15545 GCA_001818705.1 Candidatus Harrisonbacteria bacterium RIFCSPLOWO2_02_FULL_45_10c | reverse complement strand
CGCATCCACAGGAACCAGGGGCTTGGTTTCCCTTCCCGGTACTCAGCGACAAAGCCCTCGCCTTTGGAGAAAGGCTGGACAGTGACGTTGGGGCCGGCGTTGTTGAAGACCGTGATCTGGGACGGGTGGATGTTGAAGCCGGTCGTCCGGACCATCAGCCGGGTTCCGCAGCCGGATGCCAGCAACGCAATGATGAACAGCAAAGCTACTCTTATCAGTTTCATCAGAAAATCCTCCTCAGTAGTTTTATTAAGTTCTAGCGATATTATAACAAATTATATAATTTTTGTCAAATAATTAACAAGATATCCACTCCTACAACTTGCTCGGATTTAAGATTGGGAATATCATACACTACAATGGCTCAGGACCATGCATCTAATGATGCCGACGCATCAAAGTTGAAAAGCGTCTTAGAAAAATCAAGGCGGGAATCTGAAGAACGCGATGCCGAACGGCGAGCGGCTAAAGCGGGCGTTTTGTATATCAATTTAGCGACCCAGCCGGTGGAAACCGACGCCCTAGAGCTTATTCCGGAAAAGCAGGCGCGGGAGGCCAAAGTCGCCACCATAGAAAAAAAAGGCGATCGGGTGGTATTTGTCGCTCTGGATACCGCAGAACCGGCTGCCAAAGCGCTGATCCAAGAGCTGGAAAAGAAGAATTTAAAATTGACCATTTTTATCGTTTCTGCAACCAGTCTCCAGCGGGCCTGGGATTTTTATAAATACGTCGTTAAAAAAAGCGGCCCGATCACTGGCCGGATCGATGTCGATAAGGAGCGGGTGGAAAACTTAATCAAGCGATTGACTAACCACGAGTTGGTTAAATCAGAAATTGAAAAGTTTGATTTTAAAAAATTTCCGACCGCTCAGATTTTGGAAATTATTTTAGCTGGCGCCTTAAGCAATCGCGCCTCGGATATTCATTTTGAGCCGATGAAGCCTTCGGTTCGATTACGGTACCGCATTGACGGTCTGCTGTACGACGTTCTAGATGATTTAAAATTAGCCATCTTTTCCCATTTGGTTTCCCGGATTAAATTATTATCCAATTTG
>MHJM01000034.1:2771-14475 GCA_001818705.1 Candidatus Harrisonbacteria bacterium RIFCSPLOWO2_02_FULL_45_10c | reverse complement strand
CCAGGCGCAGGACGGCCGCTTCACTATCGGCATCGGCGCCAAAGAAATTGAAATCCGGGTGGCGGTGGCGCCATCGGAGTTCGGAGAAGTTATCGTCATGCGGGTGCTGGATCCAGATGCCATTAATTTAAGCCTGAATGATCTGGGATTGCGCGCCGATGACCGGGAAATTATTGAGGCGGAATTAAAACGCCCCAACGGGATGATTCTGAATACCGGCCCGACCGGCTCCGGAAAAACCACCACCCTGTACGCTTTTTTGAAACATAAACGGACTTCGGAGATAAAAATAATTACCATCGAAGATCCGATCGAATATCATTTGGAAGGCATTGAGCAGACGCAGGTGAAAGTGGAAGCCAATTATACTTTCGGCAACGGCTTGCGCTCCATAATGCGGCAGGATCCGGACGTGATTCTGATCGGCGAGATCCGGGATAAGGAAACTTCCGAAATTGCCATTCAGGCGGCGCTGACCGGCCACCTGGTATTTTCCACTGTGCACGCGAACGAAGCCGCCGGCGCCATTCCCCGGTTGGTGGATTTGGGCGTGAAGCCGTCCAGCATCGGTCCGGCCTTGAATTTAATTATTGCCCAGCGTTTAGTGCGCCGTTTATGCGAAGCGTGCAAAGTTAAAGATGCCAACGCTGATTTTAAAAAGAAACTGGAAGAAGTGGTAAAAAAACTGCCGGCGCACGTAAAAAAAGACGAATATAAAAATATTACCCTGTATAAAGTGAAAGGCTGCAAGAAATGCAACGATCTTGGCTATAAAGGACGGGTGGCAATTTACGAATTATTGCAGATAAGCAAAGAAATCGAAGTTCTGATGAGCAAAGGAGGCGGAGAAATTGAAATTCAGGAATTTGCGCTGCGGCAGGGGATGGTAACGATGCAGCAGGACGGCTTATTGAAAATAATTAACGGGCTTACCACGTTAAGCGAGGTCGAAAACGTAACGGGGCCAATTGAGCTATGAATTTTACTCGCCAAACACAGTCAGGCCGAGTGTTTTATTTGCAATCGGCTTAAAAGATTATTGAAAATAAGGATAGAAAGTTTTGTTCTGTGGGCAAAGCTCCCGTTAGGGAAAAAGTGGAACTTTTCTAAAAAAATCTTAGAAAAGGTTAGAATTATTATAAGGAGTGACCTCGCCTGAGCCAAGTCATCCATTAAGAAGTAATTCCCGCCCACAGAACAAAGCTTTCTATTCGTAAGGGGCAAGACCGATTTATAACGAAAGCTGTTAAACTAACGTTTCGCATAATATAGCATAAAATAAGTTAGATGTCAACTGTCCAAAATAACCCATTATGAAAGACATAAAATTATCCGGCATAACAAAAAAAGAGGACGATTCGCATATTGACCTGGCGTTGCGTCCGGCTACCTGGTCGGAATACGTCGGCCAGGAAAAAGTTAAGAAAAATCTTCGGGTAATTTTAGATGCGGCGAAAAAAAGAAAAGAATCCTGTGATCACTTGTTGTTTTATGGGCAGGCCGGTCTGGGAAAAACCACGCTTGCCTATTTGGTTGCTAAAGAGATGCAAGCGCACGTCAAAGTAACCTCCGGCCCGACCTTGGAAAAGATGGGAGACGTGGCGGCGATTTTAAGCAACTTGGAAAAAGGCGATGTTCTTTTTATTGATGAAGCGCATCGGCTGAACCGGCAGATCGAAGAGGTGCTGTATCCGGCGCTGGAGAGCCGCAAGCTTCATTTGGTGGTCGGCAAGGGACCGGGAGCGCGAATGCTGTCTTTAGATCTTCCTCCATTTACGTTAATAGCGGCAACGACTCGCGCTAACCTCTTATCCGGACCGCTTCGTTCCCGTTTTGGCGCTTCCTTTAAATTGGATTACTACGAAGTGTCGGACATCGAAATGATTGTTCGCCGCTCCGCTAAATTGCTTGGCGTTAACGTTGACGAAAAAGCGGTCGGGCTGATTGCTCGGGCGGCTCGTTCGACCCCGCGCTCGGCAAATCGGCTGCTAAAACGGGTTCGGGACTATTCGGAAGTGAATAATCTGCCGGTGATTACTGAGGTGGCAGCGCAGGCGACCTTGGATATGCTGGAAATTGACCATTTGGGGCTGGAACCGACTGACCGGCAGCTGCTCAGAATAATTATTGAGAAGTTTAATGGCGGTCCGGTGGGCATTCAGACGCTGGCGGCGGCGCTCAATGATGATCGGGGAATTATTGAAGATGTCTATGAGCCGTATCTGATGACCGTCGGATTGCTGAATCGCACGCCGGCCGGGCGGCTGGTTACTCCCGCGGCCTATAAGCATCTTGGCTGCCAGGCTCCGACCGAGGGCGAGCTTTTATAAAAACTGCTGTTTAGCAGTTTTTAAAATAATGATTACTAATTCCAAAGCGCAGACCCAAAAGATGGCCGCGGCATTGGCAAAGAAAATATTGCGCGCAAAAAATGTCCGGAAAAAAGCTTTAGCCATCGCTTTGCGCGGCGACCTCGGATCCGGAAAAACCACCTTTACCCAGGGATTTTTAAAAGCGCTCGGCGTTCGTGAGCGGGTGGCGAGTCCGACTTTTGTCATAATCCACCATCATCGCATTAAGAATAAAAAATTTGATGATTTGCATCACATTGATTTATACCGCTTAAAAAATGCGTGCGAGGCTCGTCATTTAGAACTTAAAAAAATACTAAAAAATCCAAGGGCGATTCTGATGATCGAATGGCCGGAAATTATTACATCGCTATTACCAAAGGATGCTATTCGAATTAATTTCCGACACGGGGAAAAAGAAAATTTGAGAGTAATAAAAATAGGGAAATAAAAAAGCCCCATATTTTTAAATATGGGGCTTTCGGCGTCTTTTGGGATTTTTAGATGCCAGCGCTATTTCTTTGATTTCGATTACGCAAGAAGCGGTTAATGTGCAGAAAGATATCCTCTACCTGTTGATCTTCCTCTTCGAGTAATTTAATGCGCCGTAAAATAATATAACTATGAATTCCCCACCAGAGAAATCCTGCGGCAAAAAAGGCCCAGGACAGATTTTTTTCCGAAACAAGAAGACTGCTTGATGCGAGTAAGCCAATAACAGCATTAGCAAAGAACATCCGGAAGAAGGTAGTAGGATTTTCTAAGTTTACCGATACCGAAATCAGAGACAGCGTAAGACAAATTAAGGCCAGCAGAAGTGTGGATATGCTGAGTGGACCAACCATTTGTTTTCCTCCTTACTAAGAATTTTAAAGATCTAGTACTAAATGACATTATAACAACATTTTAATCTTAAGTCAATATCTATATAAGAATAAGAGATTTGAGTTACAATGAAGGTAATTTATGAAAAAACTTCTCCTTATTGACGCCAACTCCCTTATCCATCGCTGTTTTCATGCCTTGCCGCCGCTGACGTCACCGAGCGGAGAGCCGATCAATGCTATTTACGGACTTTCCAGTATTTTACTCAAGATTTTACGAGACCATCAGCCGGAGTATGTCGCGGCGGCCTTTGACCGTCCGGAGCCGACCTTTCGCGATTCCATGTATAAGGAATACAAAGCCCAGCGGCCACCGACTGCGGACACGCTCATTCCCCAGCTGATTAAAGCCCGGGAAGTTTTTCAGAAGTTCGGCATTACTGCCTTGGAAAAAGCCGGCTACGAAGCCGATGATATTGTGGGAACATTGGCGGAAAAATTTAAAAAAATAGCCGACATCTCGGTTATTATTTTTTCCGGCGATAAGGATAATCTTCAGTTGATTGATGGCAATATGGTAGTGGTGGAATTATTGAAAACCGGGGTCAGTAAAACCGTTACCTACGACGAGCGATTATTCTTGCAGGATTACGGATTTAGCCCTAAGCAGTTGATTGATTACAAAGCATTAGTCGGCGACACCTCGGATAATATTCCCGGCGTCAATGGAATCGGGCCAAAAGGCGCGACGGATTTAATTAAAGAATATGGTTCTGTGGAGAAAATATACGAGGAAGTCGGCCTTATCCCGAAAAAAGTTTTGCAGGCCAAATTGGAAGCCAATCGGGCCAATGCTTTTCTGTCAAAAAAATTAGCTACTATAAAGCGGGATGTTCCGCTGGACATTACGATTGAGCAACTGCAATATCAGCGAGGCGATTCCGAAGAATTAAAAAAATATTTTGCATCGCTTGGATTTCAGTCATTGGTTGCCCGGCTTTAAGAGATTGGCAGAAAGATTATTAAATGCTATATTAATACGCATCGAGCCTAGCTCGGTGATGTACCTCAAATAAAATCAAAGGAGGATACGGCGATGAAAACCAAGAATCGTCGCGGCTTGGCCGAAGGGTCGAGTCAGGATGTCCTGGGTCCGCTCCAGGATCTCATCCGTCAGGTAAGAAGCGGCGTTCGCACTAAGCAGCAGCTGGTGGACTTCAACGAGGGGCGCAACCCCTTTGAGAAGAAGGTGGCTTCCGAGAATGGTTTCCCTGTTCGGGTCAACTACGACCTCTCGGTAGAATCCCTGGTGGCACAAGGGAAGTACGACTGGAAGAACGACAGTATCAACAGCAAGAACTTCCAGACCAGCAGAAAGGGCGAAGCCACTCTCAACCTCGAGCTCGTGCATTTCAATCAGGTGCTAACTTCGGAAGAGGTGATTGCTGAGCTCAAGAAGCGCGGACTCAGACCCGCTGAACTCCACGAACTCCTCTCTTTCGGGGTTCAATATCCCGAAGAGCAGAGAAGGCATCCCATCGTGGCGTTAGCTTCTGTCTGTCAGAGCTGGAGCGGCTGCCGGTTCGTTCCGTATCTCTGGGTTGTTGACAACGAGCGCCGCCTGTACTTCGATTACTTCGACGACAGGTGGTACGAGAACTATCGGTTCCTCGCTGTCTGCGAGTCCTAGTCTGTTGGACCTTTGAACCCCGCAAGAAAGAGAAATCTTTCTTGCGGGGTTCGGGGTCTTTTTTATTTAGGATTGCTACGTCGCGGTAATACGTATAAAATCAAAAGAAAGATATTACTTAAAGCTACGTAAACTATTATGCTCATTGACTTTAATATAAAAGAAAAAATTAAAGAGTTAAAAAGTAATGGCAAGAATCTGCCTGCGGAGTATTTTGACTTAGGAGTTGCCTTCTGGCTTTTGAATCCGGATGAAAAAGAATACACGCCGGAATATTTAAGCAAAAAATATTTACACAATGAACGCAATCCTTCGACAAGGGCTTCGAGTGAGCTTCAGCCGAACTCCTCAGGATTGAGCAAATTGCATCAATTTGCTCAAAAAAAATTGAAAGAATATAAGCTGCAGCATCTTTTTAAAGATTTGGAAATGCCCCTGATTGATATTTTATCGGATATGGAATTACGGGGGATTCGCCTGGATATAGAAGCTCTGAAAAAATTGGATCAGCGGCTTCAGCGGGCGATTGAGGAGCTCGTTCGCGGTATTTACAAAAAAGCCGGCAAAACATTCAATATTAATTCTCCCAAGCAGATTTCTGCGCTTCTGTTTGAGAAATTAAAGGTCGATTCGGGTGGAATCAGAAAGACCAAGAGCGGCGGTTTTTCAACGGATATTGAAATGCTGTCCTTATTAAAAGATCGCCATCCGATTGTTGCTCAGCTCATTGAGTATCGGGAATTATTTAAAATGCAGTCAACCTATGTCCGGCCATTGCAGGAATTAGTTGGTAACGATGGCCGAATTCATACGAATTATATTCAGACCGGCACGGCGACGGGACGTTTAAGCTCGCAGCATCCGAATTTGCAGAATATTCCAAACGGTACCGCGTGGGCAACAGCGCTCCGTTCCTGTTTTGTCGCCGATCGCGGCTATACGCTGGTTTCCTTCGATTATTCCCAGATCGAACTTCGGATTTTAGCGTCTTTATCCGGCGACCCTAAAATGATTGAGGCTTTCGAGCGCGGCTTGGACATTCATACGGCTACGGCGGCAAACATTTTTAACGTTGATCCAAAGAAAGTTACCTCCGAGATGCGGCGGGTCGCCAAAACGCTTAATTTTGGCGTGGTGTACGGCATGGGAGCCATCGCTTTTTCCAAGACCAGCGGTTTAAGTTTTGCCGAAGCAAAAAAGTTTATCGCTGAATATTTCAGTGATTTTTCCAAAATAAAAGAATGGCAGGAACGGATTAAAGAGCAGGTCCGGACGGCGGGATATGTCACAAATCTTAATGGCCGGCGCCGTTGGCTACTAAAAGCAGTTTCCATGTTCCGCGGCGAATCGGCGGAAGCCGAGCGGGCGGCTATTAATATGCCCGTGCAAGGCTTGGCGGCGGATATTATTAAGGTGGCAATGGTGCAGGTTGCTGCCGAGCTTAAGCGTAAGGGGTGGTGGAATAATCAGGTGCGGATGCTGCTGACCATTCACGACGAATTGTTGTTCGAAATCAAGGACGATATAATGAAAGAAGCGATTCCGCTGATTGCGCGGTCTATGGAATCGGCGTACCAGCTGGCAGTGCCGATTACGGTAACGATCAAAAGAGGAAAAAATTGGGGCAGAGTTTCATAAAATGTCCGACTTTTTTAAAAAAATAAAACAGTACCTGGCTTACCCGGAGATGAAGATTCTTTGGCTTTTTTTGTTTTTAGTATCACTAATCGTAATTATTGACGTTATTTATTTGGAAGAAATTTTTTGGATATTGGTAAGCATCATTATTTTGGCGTCCATTGGCACCGTTATCGCCGTTAATAGCATCCGAACCGCCCGGCTAACCGAACGCCTTCGCTTGGAAAAAGCGCGGCTGGATACGATTATTTCCAGCATGGATGATGGTGTGCTGGTCTACGACCAGGATTTTCGAATTTTACTTTTTAATCCGGCCGCCGCTTCAATTTTCGGAATACCCGCGCAGGAAGCAATCGGCCAGCAATTATCGCCGGAGAGCGTTAAAAACGAAAAATTGAAAGAGCTGGCGATGACCGTGTTCCAGTCCTTAGCGCCGCAGGTTGTCCGCCAGACTGCTGAGGGGGTATATCCTCAGATCGTTGATTTATCCTTTACCGATCCGGAGCAGGAGCTTCGGGTAACTACCGATCGGGTTTTGAACAGCCAGGGCCAAGTAACCGGTTTTTTGAAAATTATCCGCGATCGGACGCGGGAAATCGGCCTGCTTAAATCCAAGAGCGAATTTATTGCCGTAGCCGCCCATCAGCTGCGGACGCCGCTTTCGGCGGTCAGCTGGACATTTGAATCCTTAAAAAAAGACACATTGAACGATAACCAGAAAGAATTGGCGGATACCGGAATCGCCGCTTCCAATAATTTATTGAAGATTGTTGAGGATCTATTGAACGTTTCTACGATTGAAGAAGGGAAATTCGGTTATAATTTCCAGGAAATCGGGTTAATCGGCTTTATTCAGGGGGCGGTGGACAGCGTTTCGCCGGTCGCCAGGGAATATCAGGTAAAAGTTTTTATGGAACCATTTCCGGAAGGAGAGGTTGCGGTAACCATGGATCCGGAAAAAATCGGGTTAGTGATGGCTAATTTATTGGAAAATGCCATTAAGTATAATGTTGCCAATGGCCAAGTGGTAGTGAGCATTGAGCGGCGCAATGACGGACCGTTTATGCAGATTAATGTCGCCGATACCGGCATGGGCATTTCGGAAGAGGCCCGCCAGAAACTTTTTACCAAGTTTTTCCGGGCAGGAAATGCGGTTACTAAAGAAACTGTCGGTTCCGGACTTGGCCTGTATATCGTTAAAAATATTATTAAGCGCCATGGCGGGCAGATTTGGGTTGATTCGGAGGTTGGCAGAGGCACGACGTTCCATTTTACGATTCCGACCGATTCCCGCTTAATTCCCCCAAAAGAAATTGGGTTTGTAGAATAAATAGTGTATGCCAGAGTTACCGGAGGTGCAGACGGTTGTTGATGATTTGAATAAGAAAGTGAAAGGCCGACGGATAGTCGGCGTTTGGTTTGATTGGCCGAAAATGCTCAAAGATCCGCTGGATCAGCAGATGAATGCCATTGCCCACAAGCACGTGGCGGTTTTTCAGAAAGTCATTAAGGGAAAGAAAATTCTGAATGTCCGGCGGCGGGCAAAAAATATTTTGGTTTATCTTAGCGGCGACCTGCTAATGTTGATTCATCTGAAAATGACCGGGCATTTATTAGTCGGAAAGTGGAAACTTAAAAAGTTAAAAGGAAAAGATTTAGTTGTTCCGATTGAGCCGAAAGCGATGGTAGAGGATCCCTACAACCAATATGTCCACCTAATTTTTTATTTAGATGACGGGCGCATGATCGGATTTTCTGACTTGCGGAAGTTTGCCAAAGCGATTTTAGGGAGTGTGGCGCAGATTGAAAACTTAGAGGAACTGAAAAAATTAGGCCCGGAGCCGCTGGATAATAATTTTCATTTTTCTGATTTTCAAAAAATTATCCATGCCGAAAAGCGGAAGATTAAGCAGGTACTGATGGATCCGGAGGTGATTGCCGGCATCGGCAATATTTATTCCGATGATATTTTATGGACTTCCCGAATTAATCCGTTTAAGCCGGCAAATAAATTATCCGGAAAAGAATTAAAAGTGTTGTGGCAATCAATAAAAAAAGTTTTAACCAAAGCGGTTAAACTGCGTGGCACTTCTATCAGCGATTACCGCGATACCAGCGGCAAGGAAGGAAAATATGCCGATTACCGTTTGGTTTATCAGAGGGAAGGCGAGCCATGCCCCCGGTGCAAAACTGAAATTAAAAGGGTAAAATTAGGAGGACGCTCGGCGCATTATTGCCCAATTTGCCAAAAACTATGATTGTCTACCTTTATGGTCCCGATTCTTACCGTCGGCAAGAAAAATTAAAGGAATATCTGGAAAGATACAAAGCGCAATACAAGGGGCTTTCTTTAAGTTATTTTTATCTGGACCAGGAAGGCGATTTTTTCAAGCTGAAAGATTTTTCCCAATCCCAGTCTCTTTTTGAAAGTTCCCGGGTGGGCATGATTTCCGGCATCAAGGATTTAGATGAAACGTACCAAAAAGATTTAATCAAGCTTTGCAAAGAAAATTTAAAATCCCAGGACTTAACTTTGATAATCAGCGAAGAAAAAAAACTGGCTAAAGAATTCAATTTTTTACTGGAAAAACCAGTAATCGCCGAATCTTTTGAAGAGCTTAAGGAAAAGGAATTTTCCGATTTTTTCCAAAAAGCGGCGCAATCGCGAAATCTGAGATTTGATACCGAAAGCCGGGATTTTTTATTGCGGGCATACGGCAGCGATAGCCGGGGACTGATCCAAGAATTGGATTTGTTATCGCTTCTGGATGAAAAAACTATCACTAAAAAAGTGCTGGATAATCACGCGTCCATAACTTCGCCGCCCGACATTTTTTCTCTTCTCGGCGAGTTTGTGTACGGCCAAAGAGTAGGTTCGCGCCTCTCGGCGCTGGAAATTTTATTTGATCACAGCGAAGATCCGGCTAAGATTTTTAATATGCTTGCAATTATGGCGCGAACTTCGCCGGAAAAAAATAAAATGGCCGACTATGATGCGGCCATTAAATCCGGAAAATTAGAATATCCAGAAGTGCTCTTGGAATTAGCTCTTACTACCCAATAGGTGAGTAAGTCGGGACTTTAAGCGATTGGCTTTGTTTTCTTTGATGATGCCAACTTTAGCAGTTTTGTCGATGATGGCGTAAAGATTCGGCAAAGCTTTGGCAGCTTCTTCCATTTTTTTAGCGACTACCAGAGCTTTGTAGCCCTTGATGGTTTTTTGCAGTTTAGTTTTTCGTTCTATATTGCGAGCGCGCCGGCGCAAGCTTTGCCGGTAAGCTTTTTTAGCGGAATCAGTAATCATAGGTATGTAGCTTATAGGATATAAAAAAATACGGATTTGGTCAATATATTGACAAATATATAATTATATGCTACTTTATAACTTATAGTTTTAGTACCTTTTAAATCCGTAAAGCGAGGTGACAGCCATGAGCACGACGATGGCGCAGGTGAGGTGCTCGCAACTCAATGCGGGAGAGCGGCCGCTCCGGTCTCCTTCTCCGGATCTTCCTCCGGGCGTGGCTTGGGCGAATCCATGCGACAAGGGATTCCGGTGCACCAAGTGCGAGGAGATTCATTCCACCACGAGGAGCGTGCTGGCGGAACACTACTCGGAGAAGAAGTCCAAGAAGCAGCTTCGGGCGGAGGCGAAGCAGAAGCGGAAGAACTAGCAACTCGCAATAAATATAAAGACCTTATTAAGGTAAAATCTTACTAAGGTCTTTTTATTTTAGACCGTTGTAATTTCCGATAATCGGCTAAGTTCCTGTTCAACAATAGTTTTCCGGATTGCCCGCGGCACCACGCCTAATTTTTTATTATAAGCTTTTTGGATTATCTGGCGGCGCTTGGTTTCCGCAACCGTTTTTTTAATGGAATCGGTTATTTTATCGGCGTAAAGGATAACTTTTCCGTTAATTGAACGGGCGGCGCGGCCGGCCATTTGGATTAATCCTCGGAAGTTGCGCAGGAATCCTTCCCGATCGGCATCCAGAATTGCTACTAAACTCACCTCGGGCAAATCCAGTCCTTCTCGAAGCAGGTTAACGCCAACTACAACATCCACCGTTCCTTTGCGAAGGTCTTGCAAGATTCCCGGGCGCTTCAAGGTTTTTATTTCTGAATGCAGGTAATGAGCTTTAATACCATTAGTTAATAAATATTCGGTTAAATCTTCGGCTGAGCGTTTAGTCAGGGTAAGCGCCAATACCCGTTCATTAGCGGCGATGCATCGTTTTATTTCTTTCAATAAATCTTTAATTTGCATCGCTACCGGCCGGACAATAATTTCCGGATCCAAAATACCAGTTGGCCGCACTAATTGCTCAGCAATGCGGGCACCGGATTTTTCAAATTCATATGGGCCGGGTGTTGCCGACACATAGACAACATTATTAATTTTTGACTGGAATTCGGAAAAGGTTAGCGGCCGGTTATCGAGCGCCGATGGCAGCCGGAAGCCGTAATGAACCAGCGTTGATTTTCGGCGCCGGTCGCCTTCCTGCATGGCGTTCAGCTGGGGGACGGCAATGTGGGATTCGTCCAGAAAAAGAAGGAATGGCTTTGGGAAATAATCTAAGAGCGTGGTCGGCGGTTCTCCGGCCTGGCGGAAAGATAAGTGGCGGGAATAATTTTCTATGCCATTTACATAGCCCTGCTTTTTCAGCATTTCCATATCAAAGAGCGTCCGCTTTTCCAAGCGGTCGGCTTCCTCAAAGCGATTAGCGGATTGCAGCTCTTCAATCCGCTCCTCGAGTTCATTTTTAATATTTTGGATAGCCAAACGGAGTTTTTGCTGCGGCGTTACCCAAAACTTTGCCGGATAAATGGCGATTGATTCTATCGCAACGCCATTTTTAGAAATAACGGCCGATATTTTTCGATTTTGGAATCCGACAGTTATCGTTTCGCCGGTTACCAAATTGATTATTATGCTGTTACTGGAAATTTTAAATTGTCCCTGAAACGGCGGCTGGGCAGTGCGTTCATATTGGAGAAATCCGAGATGGCGGGCAATATCGGCCTGGCTGATGGATTGCCCGGCATGGAGTTCCAATCTGGTTTTTTGGTATTCGGACGGATCGCCGATGCCATAAATGCAGGAAACCGAAGCGATGACGAGAACATTTTTTTGCGTCAACACGCTTTGAATCGTCGCATGGCGCAATTTATCGATTTCTTTGTTAATGCGGGCGTCT
>MHJM01000034.1:0-2685 GCA_001818705.1 Candidatus Harrisonbacteria bacterium RIFCSPLOWO2_02_FULL_45_10c | reverse complement strand
TGCCATCGTAAAGGTTTTTCCCGATCCGGTAACACCCAAAAGAACCTGGTCTTGA
This sequence comes from Candidatus Harrisonbacteria bacterium RIFCSPLOWO2_02_FULL_45_10c, assembly GCA_001818705.1. Taxonomy (GTDB): domain Bacteria; phylum Patescibacteriota; class Minisyncoccia; order UBA6257; family 02-FULL-45-10c; genus 02-FULL-45-10c. Next base: position 2,630 of record MHJM01000034.1, on the reverse strand, counting down.
TGGCCGGCGATAATGCCGTTAGTGAGTTTTTCGATTGCCGCCGGCTGGTCGCCAGTCGGGCGGAAATCGGAAATTAATTTAAACATAATAATCTCTAAACAAATATTCTTACTAAATTAAAAAATAGAGTTATACTATAGGTAAGGTGATTTATTCAGTTCGGGGAAAATTAGTAATAAAGAAAGACAACTTTTTTGTCTTGGATGTCGGCGGCTTGGGAATGAAGATCCAATCGCCGCTTAATGTGCTAAAGAGTTTGCCACAAATTGGCGAGGTGGTCAATGTATTTACGCATCTGCATGTGCGGGAAGATGCTTTAGAGTTATATGGCTTTTTAGACGAAGCCGAGATTAGTCTTTTCCAGATGTTAATTGGCATTTCCGGCATTGGCCCAAAGTCGGCGATGGGCATTCTCGGTGTGGAAAAAGTGGAAAAAATTAAAGCCGCTATCAGCGAAGGCCGTTCCGAATTGTTAACGAAAGCATCCGGGGTTGGCAAAAAAACCGCGGAACGGGTGATTTTAGAGCTGGGAAATAAATTGCGGCAGGCGGGCTCTCAGCAGATTGTTGGACTGATGGAATCGGATTTGGACATTGCCGATGCGCTGGTTAATTTGGGATATACTAAGTCGCAAGCCAAAGAAGCGCTGGCGAAAGTTGACCCAAAGATTGCCGGCGTCGAAGCCCGGATTAAAGAGGCATTAAAGCTTTTAAAGAATGTCTAATATTATAGGATTACTTCGTTTTATATATCATTACGTCTTGGCATGGGCCGGAAGTTTTTGGTACAAACACCCATCACGGAAAATTTTTGTTATCGGCGTAACCGGCACTAAGGGAAAATCCAGCGTCTTAGAGATGGTGAACGCGATTTTAGAGGCGGCGGGCAAGAAAACCGCGCTTATTTCTTCGGTACGGGTAAAAATTGATGCGGAGAGCCGGCAGAATTTAACCGGCATGACTATGCCGGGCCGGTTTTTTATTCAGCGGTTCCTGGCTGAGGCCGTCAAGCGCGGCTGCGATTACGCTTTGGTTGAGGTGACGTCGCAAGGAGTCTTGCAGCACCGCCATCGGTTCATTGATTTTAACGCGGCGCTGATAACTAATTTAGAGTCGGAGCATATTGAAGCGCACGGATCCTTTGAAAATTATCGGAATGCGAAATTGAAGTTTTTTACCTATGTGGCCAAGCAATCCAGGAAAAAGTCAAAGTTTTTTTTCGTAAATATTGGTATGCAAAACAGCGAACTGTTCGCTAAAGCCGCCAGCGGTTACGGATATTATATCCCGTATAGCCGGAAGGATATGGAAAAATTAAAAATTAAGACCAAACTAATCGGTGTTTTTAATCAGGAAAATATTGCCGCCGCTATTGCCATTGCCCGATCGCGGAATATTGATTGGGAAACTATCAAGAACGCGCTGGAAGATTTTGATGGCGTCCCCGGCCGGCTGGAGTTTGTCCAAAAGTTTCCATTTTCGGTGATTATTGATTATGCCCACACTCCGGATTCTTTAGAGAAAGTGTATCAAACGCTTAAAAAGAAAAAAGTTCGCAGTAAGCAGCAAAAATTGATTTGCGTATTAGGATCGGCTGGCGGCGGCCGGGATGTCTGGAAACGTCCGGTGATGGGGCAGATCGCCGCGCGCTATTGCGATGAAATTATTTTGACGAATGAAGATCCTTTTGACGAAGACCCGCAGGAAATTGTGAATCAGATTGCTCACGGCATTAAAAATTCGGCGGAACCGAAAAAATATAAAGCGATTATTGACAGAAAAGAAGCGATTAAAGCGGCGATTAAAATAGCAAAGCACAATGATACCGTGATTATTACCGGCAAGGGGTGCGAGCCGTATATGCGGATTGCCAGGGGTAAAAAAATCCGCTGGGATGAGCGGGAGCTGGTATCTAAAATTTTAAGCCACGAGAAGATTGAGATTTAATTTATTTTTAATTGTTGCTTTTAATAATATCCATCATCGTATCTCCATAAAGCGCCTGAGCTTTTTGGGTGATAGCTTCAGCTTTTTGATCATGAATAGTTTGCGCCGAGCCGTTATTATAATCCACCAGCGACGCCTTTTTAGTCTCGTGATCAAATAAAAGCACCATTCTTCTGTCGGCCGCAGATCGGTTAGGATTAATTTGTGACATTTCCACCTGATCTTGCAAGGTTTTAAGATCCCGCTCGGTTAAATCTAATTTCAGTAATTCGGTTTGAGCTTTTGATTTGACGACGCCATCAACAATAATAAGCGCGTCAACTTTCCCATCCTTTCCTTCGTCGAAATAAAACTTAGTTTTTGCTTCTACGCCGCCGGTCTCTTGATGATTCACGGTTTGGATGAAGATTCCTCTTTTTTCCGATTCGACGGTGATGTTTTTAGAAGTATCTTCTGTTTTCAGCCGAAACTTTTTTTCATAGGCATTGCCGATAGATTGTCCATTGACGTATTTTTTCATAACCCGATCCGGATTTTTAGTGACGATGGATTCTACTCTAGAGGTTTTAGCACTTAAGGATTCCGCTCGTTTTTCTTTTCCAAAAGCGGCTTCCGCTCCGGCGCCCAAAAGCAATCCGGAAAGCATCAGCGCCTTAGTTAGCCGCTCAAAGGAAGTTGGCTGTT
>MHJM01000033.1:5313-8602 GCA_001818705.1 Candidatus Harrisonbacteria bacterium RIFCSPLOWO2_02_FULL_45_10c | reverse complement strand
ATGCGGCCATATTTTTTTCAAATCTTCAATAAAAGCATGCTGCAAATGATGGCGATGGCGGATCCAAACCACCGATATAAAAATCAGCATGAGTAAAATAACTGAAGCGATAATGGAAAGGAAAACCGGCCACGGCAAGAAAAAGAAAACAAAATCCACGCCTTCGGAACTGATGAAGCTCAGCGGCGAGAAAAGAATATTCAAAACCACCGACTCGTCCCGGAAATTTCCTGCTTTATCATAAGCCCGCACAATAACTTCGTAGCGGCCGGTTTTCAGATCAGAAAATTGATAAGGGCTGGAAGCCTCAAAAAAGAAAGTGGATTCGTTCGGCCCCTTATTGAGCGGTATGGCTTTAATTTCAAAATAATTAAAACCGGAAAGAGAATCTGTGGTGAAAAACCGGAAAATCGGATTTTTATTGGAAGTTCTAGCCGAGGGTGAAACCGCGACGCTAAACTCGGCTGGCGGCAGACTGTCGATATTTAAAGAATAATGGCTGACGCTCCCCAGCGCCCGCCGGCTTTTTCCCGAACGTGAAAATACCAGATGCCGCTTTCTAAATTAGTAAAAGTTGCTTCAGAATTAGTGTTTATGATTGCCGGGTTTGGAACTGTATTGGGATTATGATCCATTAAGTAGCTGGAACCTTCCGAACCTCGAGAAGCAATCCATTTCATTATCGGATTTACGTCTTGATACCACTTTCCTTGCTCCGGATGCGTCGGAGAGAAAACCTCCGGCCCCTGAGCGGGCGATAAAACCAAGCTGAAAACGGCTGGCGAAGTTTGTTTAAGGACATTCGTGCCAAATCCGTCGTTAGCCAATATGGAAATATTTTTACCGAAAGAAATCTTCGCATCGCCGGGAGCCGTTACTCGAAAAGTAAAAGACTGCACTACTCCTTCAGAAATATTGATCCCGGGAGAAGGAATCCCGCCGATGAAATAAATCCTTCCTTCTTGATTAGAAAAGGTAGGCGGACTAGCCCAAATTTGCACAATTGACCGCCCCAATGAAGGGTTGACGATCTGCAGTTTGTCCGGAGGAAAATTAAGTTCCACTTCAATCGTATTGACCGGCACCGCATCGGTATTCATGATTACCGAAATATCAAAAGTGCTGCCGACAACAAAAGAACCGGCGGCTGGGCTTAACCGCAAATTGGCCGCTTCGGCAATCCCGGCGCGGAATAAAAAGAGTAAGAATAATGGAAAAAATATCTTTTTCATGGTGAATAAGATTTATTACTCCATCGGATAAAAAATTGATATAAATTCCTGAACAAAGATACTAAATTGTTAAAAAACGATTTTACAATCATTGAAATGCTCCTCTGGCTGGAAACCTGATTAGACGGGAAAACATCACTGATCTGGGCAACTTCCTTAATTTCTGAGAAATTTCTTTGCGGGTGATAGTCTGAAGCAAATGACCCATTCTTTTCTAAGGCGGGAACTGGCAATGTTTCAGTCCAATCCGCAAACAGATAACTTAAAGCTTTTCCGGTAAATTTTTCTGGTCTAGCCAAAAGAATGCTTAAATCTCGAAGGCCAATTTTACCGTCCCGATTTAAATCTGACCGGCTGAATGTGGACAAGGGACCCCTCGGCGGAAGCAGGGCTAATACAAATGACGGCACATTACTAATCGGCAAGCCATTACCGTTGCTGATCCCGGATGGCGTAGCGGAAACTTCTGCCGAAGTAACAATAGAATTTCCGAAAACGTCTTCCGCTTGCACGATAAAATAATACGTTACGCCGTTAGTTAAATTTTCTTTGGCCAAACTAAGCGTATTGCCAACCGAAGTGTAAGAATATTGGCTTCCGGAAACGGTTGATATCCCGACATTATAGTTAGACACCGTCCACCCCAAAAATCCCTGAGCCGCCGTCCAAGCCAGGGAAACTTTGCCGATGCCGGCGGTGGCCGATACGATCGGCGTGCTGACAAAAGGATAAAATAAAAATCCATCGCTTAAATTAAAACTGCTGGCCGTGCTGGTCCCGATTACTAATTCATCTAAATCATCGAGTAAAATGTAGGTGGAGGAAGTCGAGTATTCTCCTGGAGAAATAACCGATTCTAAAATAGAAAAATTGTCTGAAGCGGCTTCGCTGGCATAAGAAAAAATTGGATGAATAAAAAACACCAGACTAAGGGGTACTAGTCGTAAAATATTCAGATAACTAAAAACTATTTGCCTTTTAGGCATTTTCAACGTCTATTATTAAAGCACGTATAATATAGTAGACGTTAATCTAATTATAGACCGAAACCCCCTTTATATTCCTTGCTATTCTGTGGATAAGTTATTATCCGAGCCACTTGCGCAACTTGGGAAATTTCGAACAAATCGGCAGATTAGAGCACCAATTTTCCAATCCCCAAACCCGCCCGGCCTTAAGGCTGGCGAACAGTAGCAAAACAAAGATGTAAATAATGTGCTCGTCCACCAGGAAAGAATGCGGATTTGGATACGGAAAATCCAGTATCGGCAAATAATACAACAGCATCAAAACCGCTCCAAGTAAAGAACTTAGGCGGACAAATATTCCTAAAATCAGCGATATTCCCAATAGAGTCAGTCCCCATTCATTTATAAAATTAATTATCGGCAGAATCTGGGGGCTAAGCAGCCACTGATAAAACCAGGCAAAAGTTTTAGCGCCCTTAAGGTATCCTTCTGCGGACCAGGCCGGATCTAAAACCTTGGTTATGCCGGCATAAAACATCAGCCAGCCTAAAGATAATCGGAGCGCGACTAAAGAAAATTGTTGAAATTTGCTCATATGTTGATTATATCAAATTGAACCAAAAAATTCTTCATTTAACTTTTGTTATCCGGCCTTTATTTTTTATTAAATACAGCAGATACATGCCGGCCGCAAAGAGCGCGGTTGAAGAAACTGCCGAAACCATGCAGTAAAAACAAATTGCCTTAAGCACAAAAATCTGAAGATACACGAACCACAGCGAAGCGACGAAACCGAATACCGGCATAAATATTAAAGCCTTCAGCGCTTTGGCGTGCCGGATATCAATATACAAAATCGCGGTAATAAAAAATAACAGATAATACCCGGCCCCGATAAGAGAAATCGGAATAGCGCCAATTTTTGAATAACTGCTGTTCAATACCGTTTCGCAGCCATTAAAAATAATACACGGTAAAATTCCTTGCGTGTAATTCTTAACCGTTAAATAGGTTGCGTCCAGAAAACCGATAAAGCTGACAAGAATAATCGCAACCAGAATCCATTTAGGAATTGGCGGCATTGGCTTT
>MHJM01000033.1:2575-5300 GCA_001818705.1 Candidatus Harrisonbacteria bacterium RIFCSPLOWO2_02_FULL_45_10c | reverse complement strand
TCCGCGGCTGTATCTTCTTTCCATTTAAAAAGAAAGTTGGGGTAGAATTCACTCCGGCGTTAATGCCGCCGCGGTAATCGTTGCCCACTTTATCTTTCACTTCTGCCGACCGGAGATCATTTTTAAACTGCTCTATATCAAGACGCAAACTATCGGCATATCCAAGCAATATCTCATTGATATTACCGGCGGCGGACCACTCTTGCTGATGGTTAAAAATCAGGCTGTGCATTTCCCAAAACTTCCCCTGTTTGCCGGCCGCTTCGGAGGCGGATGCGGTCGGTATCGCATTAAGATGCTGCTGTAATGGAAAATGCCGGTACACAAAGGTAAACTCGCTGCCATATTCTTCGACAAGCTTTTTTAATAATGGATAATACGCTCCGCAGGCCGGGCATTGGAAATCGCTGTATTCAACTAATACGGCCTTGCCGGTACCCGCTACCCAATCCCGGCTGGAAACCTCGTCTATTGCTGTTTGGTTAGTCGGTTGCGAAGCGGAAGATTGGGTTATTTTTATCAAACCCCACACCGAACCTCCGACTAATATCAAGGCAAAAATCCAAAGAAAAATTCTTTTAGGTGTCATATTTTAAAACTTCTTAATACCATTATAAATACACCAGATAGGATTTTTTATCAATTAATATTTATTAAATTTTGCGGGCCGCCTATGGCGAGCCTCGCCAAACTTTGTTTGGCGGGGGCACAAGGAATCGAACCCTGGTCTTCTCTTTTGGAGAGAGTCATTCTACCACTGAACTATGCCCCCTGACAAAAATATAGTATAACAAAAAATCACCCCGAGCAATGGGGTGATTTTTAGCTATCTTTTAGCTTCCTTATGAGCCGTGTGCTTGCGGCAATGCTTGCAAAACTTTTTATAGGCGAGTTTGCGCTCAACCAGTTTCTTATTCTTCCGGGAATAATAATTGACCATCTTGCAGGTTTCGCAACGCAACTTTATGAGATTTTTTGAAAACTTTGATTCACTCATATAGTGTTTTATTTTACTTTATTGGTATTTAAAAATCAACTTGTGCGAAAGGAAGTCAGACTTCCCGAATCAGACTTCGATAATTCTAATATTATATTTATCGATGCCAAGTCTAACTTGACCGAGTATGACTCGGAGCCGAAGGGGAGGATTGAACTCCCGACCTACTCCTTACCATGGAGTTGCTCTACCGCTGAGCTACTTCGGCATCTTATTTTAAAATCAGTGCTCCGCATTTGCGGCGGCTACTTCGGCAAAAACCTGCCCTTAAGCATACCTATTATCTTTTTATTTTTCAATTGAGCCACCTCCCAGATTTGAACTGGGGACCTTCTCTTTACAAAAGAGTTGCTCTGCCGCTGAGCTAAGGTGGCTAAAATTAGAAATTGCAACTCGTTGCAATTTCTAATTTTGTGGGCGCGGAGGGACTCGAACCCCCGTAGCCATAAAGGCGTCTGGTCTACAGCCAGATGCAATTGCCGCTATGCGACGCGCCCATTTACTTTATCTCACTAGTATCGCTCCCTTCCTCCTTTTTTTCAAAAAGATTGGGGCGATCGGCAGTAAACGCATTACCGCTGTCTTTTTTCAGGCTGTTGATATGCCGGGTCAAAATATTATCAAACTTCAGAATAACAATCTTAGCTTTCCGCAAAAACTTACCGAACAACTGGGCGAACCAGGCATCCGCCTTTTCCAACGGAAGTTTTTTCATCAATTCCGCCAAATAATCTTTCCGATTAACCGGAACCGGAGCGTCCGTCACCCGCGGCAAAGCTCGGGCGAATAAATAAATAATTCCTCCGAGGCTAACCATGACAATTGTTTGTAAAATGAAATTGTACACTGTTAAATCTGGTAGCGGGTGAAGCGGGCCACTCGCAAGTTTTCACCAACTTTGGCAATAGCATTTTTAATGAGAATCTCCACAGCTAAAGACTCATCTTTAATATAAGGTTGCTTTAATAAATCTTCAACTGTCTCGGGAGCCATCGCGGAAACCTGCAAAGCCAAGTTGCGGGCTAATTCCTTAACCGCATCGGTGCGGGCTACGAAATCCGTTTCACAGCGAAGCTCCAATAAGACTCCCACCCGGCCGTTATGGATATAAGATTCTAAAAGACCGGCGCCGGTTTCCCGGCCGGATTTCTTTTCCGCCTTGGCAATACCCTTAGCTAAAATAATATCTCTCGCCTTGGTAAAATTACCTTTCGCCTCTTCCAAGGCGCGCTTGCAGTCCATAACCCCGGCTCCGGTTTCTTCACGAAGATTTTGAATATCCGAACTCATACAAGTTAAGTGTTAACGACGCCCGGTTTTTGGGAAGCAACGGCCATTTCTCTGCCGGCAACTACCGCTTTTTCTAAACGGTTCAAAATCCACTCAATGCTGGACTTCGCCCGGTCATTGGCCGGAATCGGATATTCCACCAGTTCCGGATCGGTATCGGTGTTAACAATGCCAACTACCGGAATCTTCAATCGGCGCGCTTCCCGGACCGCCGTGCTATTGGCTTTCGCGTCAACAACAAAAAGCAACTGCGGAACCGCCGCCATGTCTTCCACGCCGCCGAACATAATGGACATTTTCGCAATCTTCCGGTCAAAATCCAAACGTTCTTTTTTAGTGTACTTGCCCAAACGGCCGGCTTCTTTATCGCTCTTTAATTTTTTGAAATAAGCAATCCGCTTGGAAAGAGTTTTAAAATTAGTCAGCGTTCCTCCCAGC
>MHJM01000033.1:2310-2416 GCA_001818705.1 Candidatus Harrisonbacteria bacterium RIFCSPLOWO2_02_FULL_45_10c | reverse complement strand
TAGCGGCAATTTTATTTTTAACAAAATCCATCGCTCCATCCAGAAACGGCACCGTCTGCTCCACGTCAATAATTTCTATGCCATTGCGCTTTCCAAAAACCAGCGG
>MHJM01000033.1:1371-2188 GCA_001818705.1 Candidatus Harrisonbacteria bacterium RIFCSPLOWO2_02_FULL_45_10c | reverse complement strand
ATTCCGTGTCTTTATCCACTAATAAATCCATATAAAGATAGAGTATACACGTTGCCGATAAATCTGGCAATATCTCTTCTACTTATTCCGCCAGAGATCAATTTTTTTATGATTGCCGGAAAGCAGCACCTTAGGCACCTTTAAAACTTTTGACTTTTGACCTTTGACTTTTAACTTTACTACTTCCGGCTTCGTATAAACCGGATAACTGCCCTTCAATTCTTCCAGCGATTGCCGCTTACCGAGCATTCCCGGAATTAGCCGCGCCACCGCCTCAATGACCACCGCCGCCGGCAATTCCCCGCCAGAAAGCACAAAATCACCGATGGCTAATTCTTCATCAGCGACATCCGTTGCCACCCGTTCATCCACGCCTTCGTAGCGGCCGCAGATAAAAATAAGCTGGTCGTACTTTGCCAATCGATGCGCCGCGCGCTGGTCGAATTTCTTGCCGCGGAGAGAAAATAAAATTACTCTTTTTCTCTTGGCTTTTGGCTTTGCCTGCCTGCCGGCAGGCAGGGACTTTAAAAACTCGACTGCTTTCGCAATCGGCTCCGCCTTCATCACCATCCCGGGTCCCCCGCCATAGGGCGTATCGTCAACTTTGCGGTGCTTGTCGTTAATAAAATCCCGGAGATTATGAGCGACAATAGTAATTAAACCCTTGTCTTGGGCTTTTTTTAAAAGCGATTCCTGAAAATAGGAATCCAGAATCTTTGGGAAAATTGTAACGATGTCGAAACGCATAGATAGTTTTTAATATCATGCTCTATTTTCTTTCGTTGGGCAACCTATAGATTTATTTTAACCGATCTGC
>MHJM01000033.1:0-1346 GCA_001818705.1 Candidatus Harrisonbacteria bacterium RIFCSPLOWO2_02_FULL_45_10c | reverse complement strand
ATTCATGTCTCCGCCTTTCTCTCCGCCTTCGCTTCGGCCCTGTCCTCGAGTAGAACCTTCCGGTTCCTCGATCTTAAGATTGACCCGCGCATTGTTGCGTACGCCGACAATTCTCAATAAGGATCGAATCGCTTTAGCGGTGGAACCCTGCCGTCCAACGACAAGTCCCATGTCCTTCGGGTTTACTTTCAGAGAAAGTAAGACTCCCATTTCATCTACCTTGCGAATAACTGTAACATCGTCCGGATTCTCGACAATAGACTTCACCAGATATTCTAAGAATTCCTGGTCGTGTGGATTTGATGCCATAAAGCCATTCCGAATTACTTACTAATACTTATCTAATCTGCGACCTTTCTTAATGAATTATATTGTATCACTATATTAAAATAATGTCAATTCTACACTTATTTCGTTTCAGCGGGGGCAGCAGCAGCTTTGGCCGGTTCGGCCGCTTTCTTCACGTATTTATGGACCGCAATTTTTTCGCCCTTAATGAAGCCGCCGCTGATTAAAATATTATTTACCCGGGGCGTCATCTGGGCGCCCTTGGAAATCCAGTATAAGATCCGTTCCTTATTGAATTCCTGAGTGGAATTGTGCGGATTGTACCAGCCCAAATCATCGGTTTGCTTGCCGGCCAGCTTGGTCCGTTTTTCACCCACAATCAAGCGATAAGCCGCTTGGTGTTTCTTTCCCCGACGCTGTAATTTCAGCATTAACATACCCGGTGCTACAACTGCGATTGCTCTTTTAGAGGCAATGCGCAGAAATAATTAATTAATAATAACATAAGCTTAATATCCATGAATACCAGATAGCCGCCGCCAAAAGAGATTGCCTCTTATCGCAGTTGTAGCTACCGGGCATACGATAGGTTATATAGTACTCAAAACAGCTAGTCCAGTCAATATTACTTTTAGGAAGATTTCACCAAATGATCAAACGCGTACTGAAGGCTAGCGCCGACTTTCTTGCCCGGATTAAAAATGTTCTTAGGGTCGAAAATCTTTTTCGTTTCCTCAAAAAGCCGGTAGATTTCTTCGCCGTACATTTTCTTTAAATACGGACTCCGGATTAAGCCGTCGTTGTGTTCTGCGGTAATGGAACCCTTAAACTCCAGCACTAAATTATAAACTTCATCGGAAAGCTTTTCGATTACTTCGTGCGTGCCCGGATCGGATAAATCCATCAGCGGAATAATATGAAAATTGGCGTCACCGACGTGGCCCGCAATCGTATAGGTCAACTGATAGCGGTCCAAAATCGCATTCAGTTTCGGCAGAAACTCCGGCAACGATTCCAATCGAACAATAAAATCATCAATGAATGGCGCCGTCCGCTTA
>MHJM01000032.1:7142-7349 GCA_001818705.1 Candidatus Harrisonbacteria bacterium RIFCSPLOWO2_02_FULL_45_10c | reverse complement strand
CATCATTAAAGTACTCATCAGGACATTCGTTGAATACTTTGTCAAGATATTTTGTGAGTCCACTAAAACCATTTACCAAGGTCTTGGTTTTTTTCTCATGTATTCTGTAGAGGTAGTTTCCCCCTTTGTGGTCCAAGTGTACCTCTTTTATCATCTTCTTTGATTTTTTTGGTAAACTATTTAAAGTTTCTTGCTGTATTTTCTTTC
>MHJM01000032.1:6813-7100 GCA_001818705.1 Candidatus Harrisonbacteria bacterium RIFCSPLOWO2_02_FULL_45_10c | reverse complement strand
CTGATGGAGGCAGGTGTCCGTCTTTGTTTTTGTTTTGATGGAAAGCCCCCTATTCTTAAACAGCAGGAGCAAGAGAATCGTGCGCACCGTAAAAAGGTTGCAGCAGAGCGTCTTGCTACCGCCAAGGAAGAGGGAGATGTTGCAGCAGTTGCAAAATATTCCAGGCAAGTTATTTTCCTGAATGAAGAGGTCATATCCCAATCCAAAGAACTCTTACGCGCTTTTGGCATCCCTTTTATTTCTTGTCCTGGAGAAGCTGAAGCTCAGGCAGCTCACATTTGCAAGAA
>MHJM01000032.1:5994-6724 GCA_001818705.1 Candidatus Harrisonbacteria bacterium RIFCSPLOWO2_02_FULL_45_10c | reverse complement strand
GGCGCCGCACTTCTTCTGGAACGCTTGTCAGCATTTCCCCTGAATTTTTCGAACTTTCTTCTATTTATTCGAGTCTTTCTCTTACCCGCGAGCAGCTCCTTGGCATTGCTATCCTTACTGGAACTGATTATAATGTTGGAGGTGTTCCCGGTATTGGTGCAAAAAAGGCTCTTAAACTTGTTCACCAGTATCCCTATCTTTCTGAACTTTTCTCTCATTTAAATGCGCCTTTTTCGTGGCAAGATGTTCTTGACGTTTTTGAACACATGCCCATCCTCAAAGATTACTCCCTTTCTTGGTCGTTTCCTGATGCAGACCTTATATGGGACATTCTAGTTATTCGCCATAACTTCTCAGAGGAACGCGTTTCCAAACTCATTTCTTTACTTAATGCGTTATCTTCTCACAAGCAACGCACTCTAGGCGAGTTTCCATGATACGCATTCCAAAATCTTATGATGTGGTAGGTTCAATCTTAATTTTTCAGGACTTTCCAGATGATTTACTTTCCCATGAAAAAGAGGCTGCCAAGAAAGCCCTTTCTACTTATAAGAACGTCACTACCGTGCTGCGCAAAGTCGGGGAATATGGCGGTCGTTTTCGGACTCCTAAACTTAAATACCTTGCTGGAAGACGGACAAAGGTGACCTTGCACAAGGAAAATGGGGTTTACCTTCGCCTTGATGTTGGAAAAGTTTACTTTTCTTCACGCCTTTCTCATGAGCGGAAA
>MHJM01000032.1:5187-5924 GCA_001818705.1 Candidatus Harrisonbacteria bacterium RIFCSPLOWO2_02_FULL_45_10c | reverse complement strand
TTCCTACCAACCCCATGTCGGAAAGGTTGTTTCTGTTGAACTTAACCCTGTTGCTGTCAGATATCAATTGGAGAATTTCAGACTGAATAAGTTTCTTGCCAGGAGGTTCTCTTCTAACAATAAGAAACTTGGTGGCAAGGATTTAGAGAATGCCTTTTCAGAGAAGTATATTATCTTGCAAAAGGATGCTAGGAAGCTTAATCTTGGTGAAGGCTTTGACCGCATTGTGATGCCCCTACCTCGCTCGGCTGCAGATTTTCTTCCTGCAGCTTTGCGCCATGCTCACAAAGGGACCATTTTTCACTTTTATGATTTTTCCTCTAAAGATGAGTTCCCACAACAGTCTCTTGAGAAAATAAGAAACCATATTAAAAATTTCAGGGCTGTACAAACTGTTTTATGTGGACAGTATGCTCCACGCCGATGGAGGGTTTGTATTGATTTTAAATTACTTTAACCCCAGACTTGCCTCTAATCCCTTTTTTATCTTAAGCGCAGATGGAGCTTCGCCTCCATGCCAGCTTCTTTTCGGACGAATTGCTACTGGATAAATCCTTTCGCTATTATCATCTAAGATTATTGCCGCTCCTCTCTGTTTTGGAAGGTCGTTAAGGTGCTCTTGCAGATCAGCTATAACATAGCTTTGCATCATGCCATTTAGCGCTTCAATATCCTGCTTTGCCGTGAGTTTGTGACTGAGCACTATGTCGCTTTGTGTCAGCACATCTTTGTGGATT
>MHJM01000032.1:4995-5137 GCA_001818705.1 Candidatus Harrisonbacteria bacterium RIFCSPLOWO2_02_FULL_45_10c | reverse complement strand
TTCCCGCAACAGCTGAACAAGTGCGTCGCTGGCGGGAGTCTTTTCTTCTTTTGTAAGAAACTCGTGCGCTTCATCAAGGATGAGCCAGACCATGGGCTTTTCCTCTTTTTTTTCTTCGTAAAAGTGACTCTTCTCTTTTCTT
>MHJM01000032.1:4638-4966 GCA_001818705.1 Candidatus Harrisonbacteria bacterium RIFCSPLOWO2_02_FULL_45_10c | reverse complement strand
AATGGTTGTGTATGCACTGATGTCCAGAACATTGACCCTTCCCGGCTGCATAAGTTCCTCTACAGTTGTTCCTTTCGCGTCGAAAAGACCCCAAGCTTCTGCAATGACAAATCTATTTTCTGCTGCATTTTTTATTCTCTGTTCTTCTTTCTGGTCTTGCCTTATCTTTTCTTTTATATCCCCAATACTATACTCCTCCTTTTCTTTTCTTAGGCCGCCTATAACCCTCTCTATGAGGGTTCCTACTGGTTCAGTCAGTCTTACATCAAATACATTACACCAGTCTCCTGCATCAAGTTCGCTTGTCTTTAAAGAGAACCTTTCGTCT
>MHJM01000032.1:4323-4626 GCA_001818705.1 Candidatus Harrisonbacteria bacterium RIFCSPLOWO2_02_FULL_45_10c | reverse complement strand
TTCCTTTTATATTCATCAAAGAAGCCTTCTGGAGTGAAGACTTTTATTTCCAATGCCTCGGGCCTTAGTCCCCATTCATAAAGGAGCTTATCCTGCCTTGTATTTGGAAACTTCATTGTAAGAAACACACCCATTGTATCAAAAAAAAGTACAGTTATCCTTTCTTTTATCTCTTTAGGCAGTTTTGCCATTTCCTCTGCGATTACTCCCGCGCTATACGACTTTCCTGAACCTCTTTTTCCGCAGATCATCATGACATGGGTTCTTGCCACATCCAAGTATACCCTGTTGCTCAAGGAAGTT
>MHJM01000032.1:2926-4105 GCA_001818705.1 Candidatus Harrisonbacteria bacterium RIFCSPLOWO2_02_FULL_45_10c | reverse complement strand
GGTATCTTAGGCTTTATGGTTTCTTCTATCGGGCCTTCCCTTCCAAGGAGTTTATTGCAGCTTTCTATAGCTGCTCTTGCAAGACTCTCAGCTTTCTCGTACTCTTTTCTTTCTGCTGCCTTTTGCGCCTGATTTAATAGTTCCTGGAGTTCTAAACACTCTGGGTTGCCTTTGAATAGTTTATTTGCTGCTATCTCTACTTCTTCATATTTCTTTCTTTCTCCAAGCCCGAATTCTATCAGATTTGCAAAGAACTTAACCTGGTCTTGGTATGCCGGCTGCGTTGCTACCGCTGTTACTGTAATTTCATAACTTCCAAGGCTTGCTCTTTCTGCCGCTTTGATAATTACTTCTGTTACTTCTTGCGCTCCTACAGCAATGAAGGGGAAGATACTCTTTGTGAACTCTATCTCCATCCCTTCTACTGTTGTTTCGGCTTTCAACTCCACGTTTTGAAGCGCCACATCTCCTTTGTTCTGCAAAATCATGGGAACAATAATGCTTTCATTGTTAAAGAGGGCTACCTGGCTTGGCTGGATGAGGTCAAGGGCGACTGTCTGCGTTTTGCCACCGCCACCTCCTCCGCCACCTCCTCCGCCACCGCTACTTGAGCTGCTTCCTGAGGTCTGTGTTGTTGTTGGTCTTTCTTCAAGACTATAATTTGTGAAGGAGGTAACATTGAACACAGCTTTTCCTCCTACCTGCTCGTAGCTTAATATTCCACAGATACCTGTGCTGCATACCTGCCCGTTTCTGAGTATCCTTGGATCTGTGAAGGACAGGTTTAGCAGAGTGACTGTTGAACTTATGTTCAATATGCTTATATTTTCTGAATCTACTTCTACAAGATTGTCACTAATTCTAACAAACCTATCTATGTCGTAGCCAGCTGTCAGGTTGAGGGTTTGTGTGAAATTAATTCTTCCCTTGCTTGGTATTTCAAGCACAAGACTACTCAAGTTGCTTACATTTACCCCTCTGAGGTTTGTTGTTTTTCCGGAAAAGTTCGATATTCCCAGTCCTGTGAAACTAATTGTGGTTGAATTTGTCTGCAGGTTTACCTGGTCTGTGCAGCTTACAAAGTAGCTGTGTGAGCCAAGTGCCAGGTTTGTTGTGTTGATGCTCTCTTCTGCGGATTTGTTCATTCCATGGGTTCTATTGATAATGCCATCTAAGTAA
>MHJM01000032.1:0-2918 GCA_001818705.1 Candidatus Harrisonbacteria bacterium RIFCSPLOWO2_02_FULL_45_10c | reverse complement strand
ATGGGGTATTGGCATCTGTGTTTCCGCTGCCCTCTATGGGTCCAATTATTGTGACTGCGGGAGTCTGGTTATCCAGGAATATTGCCCTTATTCCCGTACTGTTCTTGTTTCCTGCGTAGTCCTCGACTGTTATGTTGTATATGTATTCTACGTTTTTCGTTAGGGTTGTGAAATTTAATATTCTTGAGCTTGGTTCAAGGGTTGTTGCATTTACGGTTGTTGTTCTGTTGAGCAGCACAAAGGTTACATTTGCTTCATTTGCTTCTGTGATTGTAACATTTACAAACACCCAGTCCCGGTCAAAGGCTGTGCTGTTGTTTTCTGTCTTTACTCCGAAGCTTATGAGCGGTATGATTGTGTCTACAATAAAGCTTCTCAGGGTTGTTATATTCTGGTTTCCTGCCCTATCTGTTACGGTCACATTATACCTGTATGTTTCATCTGTTAGATTTGTGTAGTTTAGAAGCCGCAGCAGGCTTGTTGATGTTGTCCTGTTTACCTCCTTTGTGCTATTTACCAGAAGGAAGGTGATGTTAGCCTCATTTGCTTCTGTAACCGAGACATTTACTACAAATGCCGCTCCTGTTGTGTTCACTGCTTCTCCTGGCGTTGGGGCAACATACGATATGAGCGGCATGATTGTGTCAATTGTCAGGTTTCTTGTCTGCGTGCTGTTTTTGTTTCCAGCCCTGTCTGTTGCGCTTACATTGTATGTGTACGTGTCATCAGCCACACTAAAATAGTAGAACCATGTGTTTGAGCTATTTATACTCTGGTTGAACCTTGCTGTTGTGTTGTCAACTGTGAAGGTGTAATTGACAAGGGTTGTGTCGCTTACAGTTACGTTAATGGCAAAGGTTGCGTTGTTCACGTACCTGCTATTTACATATGTTCCTGCTTCATATTCAATGTTTGGCAATATAGTATCTATTGTTATTGTCCTATTTGCTGTCAGGTTTGTGTTTCCTTCCTCATCAACACACTGCATTGCCCAGAGGTAGCCAACCTTGTCATTGAGCGTGCTGTTGATGCTGTTTTCTGCTCCCTTTGTTATTACTGTGCTGTTTGTCACATTCAGTGAGCCGTCAATAAAGAGGCTGCAGTTCACCAGATTGTGGACATCGTTTGGCGTGAAGGTGAAGGCTATGTTTTTGTTATTTGTTGCAATGCTATTTTCAGGGCTGTTTAAGACTAAAGTAGGAGCGGTGTTGTCCACATCTGCATTTCTCTGGACTTCCTGCGTGTTTCCTGCTGTGTCATTTCCTATGACCAGAAGCGTATGGATGCCATCTGTTCCTAATGCTGAGGTGTTCCAGTCATACCAGAAGTCATTTCCAGCCTGGTTCATTGTGAAGTTCTGGCCTGAGCCGTTGAAGCTGATAAGGACTGCGTCTATAGTTCCTATGGCATCTGTGACAGTCAGATTCACCCTCTGCACCGCATGGACAACCTCATTTGCTCCGGGGGTGTTCCATGTAAATATCGGAGCTGATTTGTCCACTGTGAGGGTGAACAGTATTGTCTTTAGATTTTCTGCAGAGTCGTTTGCGTAGACTGCCAGATTCAGCTGGCCCTCGCCAAAGGCTGTTGCATTGATGTCGTTTGATATTACAAAGTTTGAGTTATTAGTAGTTCCGCTGTTGTTGCTCCAAAACACAGTGCCTAAGTTGGTATCTGTTACTGTAAGGTTGATAAAGTCATAGCCTCCTGCAACGCTTGCGTTGTTGTTAAAGGACGAGCCGTTTGGAGGGTTGTCAAGGACTATTGATGGCAGGACTGTATCAACGCTGAAAAACCTTGAGGATGATACATTCCGATTATTACTGAAGTCTGAACAGGTAACATTCCACTCGTAGTTTATTGCGTCAGCAACATTTGGAATTGTTGCTGTTGTTGCAAGTGTTGTGCTGTTTGTCACTGTTGTATTTGTCTGGTTTACTGCACCGTTGAAGTAGACAGTGCAGTTCTGGATGGAGTGCATGTCAAAGACAGTGTAGTTGAGGTTGACTGTACTCACCTTGAACCATGATGCGTTGAGCGTTGTCAGGTTGAGTTTCGGCGTGATTGTATCCTGCACAGTCAAAACGGTGGTGTCGTTTCTTGACACATGATACTGCGTGCTACAAAGCACATTTATTCCATGCGTTCCAAGGCTGTGAGAAGAGGTGTTGAATGTGAGATTCTCGTACCTTGCAAGGCTTGCATTGTACGGCATGCCGCTTACTCCACCATCAAAGGTTGCATTGCAGACCGCACCCGAGACTATTGTTCCGTTTGAGAGGTTGTAGAGGGCGAAGATTGCTGTGCTATTTGAGTATTCCACTATGCTGTCTGTTGTGTTTGCAAACAGTGTTGTGTTTGCAAGGAGCGTGAAGTTGCCAGTGAAGGTTGATGTCTGGTTTAATGTGTCATTTGCATAGACTGTGTAGTTTACAAGCCCGAAGGGATAGGTTATGTTTGTCTGGATTGTCAGGCTGTAGATTCCATTTAGCAGATTCAGGAAGCCTTCAAAGAGCCTGCTGCTTATATCATGAACTCCTGACCATATCACAACCCAGACTGCTGATGTCTGGGTGTAAAGGTCTGTTGCATTCACACGGATAGTAAGGTTTTCTCCTGTTGTTGCAGGGATTGTTGCATTTATTATGCTCTCACTGGTTGTGTTTGTGATGTTGAGGAATGTAATATTCGGCGGTGTTTTGTCATAGGTGAACCTCCACGCAGCTGATGCAGTTGCATTCAGCAGTGTATCTGTTGCAATAACGTGCCAGTAATATGTTCCTTCTGTTGGTATGTTTGCATTAAGTTCTGCTGTTGTATTTGCTTTTTCCGCAATTGTGTAGTTTGTGTAGGTGAAGCTTGTAAAGCCTACATCTGGTGAGACTTCGAACAAGTAGGTGATAACATCTGTGTCATTG
>MHJM01000031.1:12004-20389 GCA_001818705.1 Candidatus Harrisonbacteria bacterium RIFCSPLOWO2_02_FULL_45_10c | reverse complement strand
AAGAGGACGGTCTTGGTTTCTGGATCACGACCAATGCCAGCTATCCCTTTATGTTCACCAGCGATTCCGACTGGACGACGGATGTCTGTCTCACCGTCCCCACTGGCTACCAGATTACCGGCGATAGCTGCCAGCAGACCTTCGTCTCCGGAGAAACCAAGACCGTCCTCTTCCAGGTGGTGGAGACTGGTTCCCCCAAGCTGGACGTCAAAGTCAAGCTGAAAGCCAGCCGTAATGGCAAGACGCAATCGCTCGACTTTACCATCCCCGGTGACCACAATGGGCCAGCCAAAGCCAATCCGGAAGTCAAGAAATTATTGGACGAACTTCGAAAGAACCAAGGTGGAAACTCATCCCAGGCGATCAAATCAAACAATCCGGAAAAATCCCACTCTCTCTCGGCTGGCGAATCGCTCTGGTCCCTAGTCAGGAGTATCTTAGGCAATCTCCATAATGACTACCTGAAAGCCGCCGCCAAGAAACTAGCGGAACATAACCGGATCAATGTCCCGGAGTGGGGCGTCAATAACGACACCCAAGATGCCAAGAAATTACTGGTAGGCTCCCTGATTGATCTGACTCCTTTAGCGGATTAGGAAGAGCAACCCGCCAGCCGAAAAGATAGCAAGATGAAAAAACCCGATCAAGATGATCGGGTTTTTGGTTAGTTTCGGGGAGTTAAGAAGCATAGCGAACTGTGAAAATTAGGTCCTTACCATATCTTTGCCAAAGTTATCCACAATCAAGGTATTTTGACCAAGCATATATATGGTATAGTAATACTAAGCGTTTTGGCATTCTGTGCTGATCCGCGAGAGCTGGGCGAAACAAAATCTGCCCACGCTGACAGTTAGATCTCTGTCGTTTTTCAAAAGACACAGTGTTCTCTGTAAAAAGACTCCTCCGGGAGTCTTTTTCTTTACGACTAATTCAGTAAAGCAAAACTATTCTTGAGTCAACATTGCGAAGGCTTTATTTACAAATACCTGAGCGAATAAGAAATTTAGCGGGCTACCCAGGAAGAATGACTAGGGTGCTAAATTTCCGTATATGAGCGAATATTATTTGTTCAAGCCAGAGCACCTCGTTGGCGAAAGAATTAGTTGAGCGATAATTATCCCAACCGGTCGTTTTTTACGAATATCCAGAGCCCTTTCAGCCAGACTTTAAAAGCTTGGATTGGCGGCAAAACATTAAGGAGTAGGTAATTGATTTCCACCAATCCCTTTACCACCCACCCCAGGAGTCCGGAAATTATGAGCGGACCTATTTTGGCGACCGCATATTTACCGCCAACCGGAATCATGTAAGGGAATTCTTTTGCCGGGTTGTATTTTTGGTAATCCGGTTTCGCGGTTAATCCTTCCGCCAGTTTTATTTCTTCCATAAGATTGTGGCTGGCAACTTTGGCTTCTTTAATTGCGGCTTCAGCAATTAATGGGACTGGTTTACCAGTAAGGGGATCATAGAAGCAAATTGCATCGCCTAATCCGTAGATTTTCCCATAAAGGTTTAGATTCGGGCTTTGCGGAAAGCATTCCATCTCGCCGACCACTTCCACCCGGCCTCGCTGCTCTTTTTTCAGCGGCAAGGTGCCCATTAAAGACGCGGATTTCACGCCGCCGGTCCAGATCAAAACATCAAACTCTACTATCCGGCCGCTTTTTAAGATTGCTTTCCACGGCTCTACCTTTTCAATCAATTCATTCAAAAGCAATTCCACGCCGATTTTTCGGAGGCGCTCGCTGACTTTATTAATTATTTTCTGGTTAAAGCCGGGCAGAATAGACGGCGCTCCTTCAATAATTTGCACCGAGGCATCACATTTAGAAAATTCTTCTTCCAGCTGGCAAAGCCAGGACTTTATTTCTCCCGCCAGCTCCACTCCGGTGGATCCGCCGCCGCCAATAACAATTTTTATATTTTTTTCTCCCGATTCCACTTTCTGCCAGATTAAATCCCGGATTTTAAGGGCATCCAGAAAACTTTTCAGCGGCAAAGAATGCTCTTTCAGTCCCGGAATATTGAAATAATTGCTTTCCGAACCCAGCGCCAAAACCAAGTAATCGAATGGCAACTTTTCGCCACCGGTAAAATGGATGTCGCCATCTATCAGATCCAGTTCTGAAACGGTTTTTTTAAGAATGGTAATCCTTTTGCCCAGGAATATGGTTTTTAGCGGGAAGGTGGCGATGCTTTTCAGGTCCATCTGATTAGCCAAGTTTTTGGAAGTAGTGGCGATTTCATAAAGGGTTGGCGTATAAGTGTGATAATCGTTTTTGTCCGCCAGTATCAGTTCGTAGGAGCCTTCCAGGTTAAACTTCCCTAATTTCTTCGCTATCTCAAAAGCGGCGGCAATACCGCCGAAGCCGGCTCCGAGAATGACGATATTTTTCTTTATTTTTGCTTGTTCGATTTTCATACTATAATAATAATCATACCAATACAATGAAGTATTTAAAAGATTTGGCGCGGCGAAATCTAAAGGAAAAAACAGCTATTTTGCGCCTAGACTTCAATACCGAAGATAATTGGCGAATGGCGGCGAGCGTTCCCACTGTCCATTTTCTCATGAAAAAATGCCGGTCAGTGGTAATTTTGAGCCATCAGGGCCGGCCGGCCGGATTTGAGGCGCCATTAAGCCTTAGAAAAAAAGCGTTATCGCTCGGTAAATTGATTAAAAAGACGGTCATATTTGTGCCGCATTTCCGATTTAAAGATATCCGGGGATTGATTGATGCGTCGCCCGCCGGGTCGGTTTTTCTGTTGGAGAACCTCCGATTTTTGAAAGGCGAGTCGGAAAACAGCGCTGGATTAGCAAAACAGCTGGCGACACTCGGGGATTTTTACGTGAACGACGCTTTCGCGGTTTCGCATCGGACGGCCGCTTCAGTTGTTTCCTTACCAAAGCTTTTGCCTCGTTATGCGGGGTTTGAGCTGGAAGCGGAATTAAAAAGTTTGAACAGGGTAATGAAAAATCCCAGGCGTCCGTTAGTGTTAATTTTAGGCGGATTAAAAATTGAGGATAAATTGGATTTGGCCAGAAATTTGGAAAAAAGGGCATCGGCATTTTTAATCGGCGGGGCTTTGACCCTGGGCGTTTTAAAAAGAAATATCCGCAAGGCCATCTGGCCAATAGATTTCCGGAGAGAAAATGGCGTCATTAAAGATATCGGCGAAATGACGGAAAAATTATTTTCCGGGAAAATTAAATCAGCGAAAACTGTGATTTGGAACGGCCCGGTGGGGGATATCGGCCGAAAAGAATTCCGAAGCGGCACTCAGGCGGTTGCCAGGGCGATTGCCAGAAATAGCGCGGCCTTTACGATTGTCGGCGGCGGCGAAACCGTAATGTTTTTAAAAAAACTTAAGTTGGACAAAAAAATTGACTTTATTTCCACCGGCGGCGGGGCGATGCTGGATTTTTTGGCCGGCAAGAAATTGCCCGGATTAGCCGCTCTTGAAAGCGGGAAGTTTTAATAATTATGATTAAAAAACCAATTGTAATTTTATATCACGCTGATTGCCCGGATGGTTTTGGCGGCGCCTGGGCCGCTTGGATGAAGTTCGGAAATCAAGCCGAATATTTTGCGGTTCAGCACCAGGCGCCGCCTCCAGCAGGGTTGCGGAGCAAGAAGATTTATATGATTGATTTTACCTATCCTTTGCCGATAGTGCGCCGCTTAATGAAACAAAATAAGAGGGTTACTTCGATTGACCATCACGAAACGGCAAGGCTGGCAACCAAAGCAACCGAACATTCTTCCTATGCGCTTAACCATTCCGGAGCGGCATTGGCCTGGCTGTATTTCCATCCGAAAAAGAAAATGCCGGTTTTGGTTAAGCACGTTGAGGACCAGGATTTATTCCATTTTTATTTTCCGGATACCCGGCGGATTATGTCGTACGAAAAAATTCTGCCGAATGATTTTAAGGTTTGGCGGAAATTTTCGGAGGATCTGGAGAAAAAATCATCTAAAAAACGGATTCTGGAAATTGGCGCCGCTTTACTGATTCTGGAAAATAGCATCGTAGATAAGGTAGCGGGGCAGGGAGCGGAGTTGGTGCGGTTTTCCGGACATATAACATACGCGGTGAATTCGCCGAGCTTTGATTCCCAGTTAGGGGTGTTGCTTTACAAAAAACGGCCGCCAATGGCGATTGTCTGGAGCCGCCGGGACGGCTGGCTAAAAGTATCGCTGCGCTCCGACCGTTCAGTGGATGTTTCCAAGATAGCCCAGAAATATGGCGGCGGAGGGCATGTCGGTTCGGCGGCATTCCGGCTGCCGGGAAATGCGAAATTGCCCTGGAAACCTCTTAAAATAGTCAGACCAAAATGGTAAAATATTACGCTTATTTTTTTTCAGAAAATAGGAATGGAATATGCGAATCCTGGAAAGAATGTGAAAAAATAGTTTCAGGAAAACAGGCGCGGTTCCGGTCTTTTAAAACCAGAGAAGCTGCGGAGCAATGGCTGAAGACGGGAGCAGTCTATGAGATAAGGGTTAAAAAAGAATTAGAGCCAGGAATTTACTTCGATGCCGGCACCGGCCGGGGAAATGGAGTGGAAATCAGCGTTACCAATGAAAAAGGGGGGAATCTTTTACACAAAGTTATGCCCAGAAAGAAGGTTAACCGATTCGGCAAACATCTTTTAGATTCGGATAAGACGAATAATTACGGCGAGTTGTTGGCGTGCAAATATGCGCTGCAATTCGCTTTAAAAAATCAGATTAAGAAAATATTCGGAGACAGTAAGTTAGTGATTGATTATTGGTCGCAGGGATTAGTGCGGAAAAAATTTGTTTCCGCGGAAACAATCAAACTGGTTACCGCGGTGGCCAAACTAAGAAAAAAATTTGAAGCGGCTAGGGGAGTAATTGGACGAATATCCGGAGACGATAATCCAGCGGACCTGGGTTTTCATTAGAAAATTGACTACTTGTCAAATGACGTTATATGTGCTACACTATGTTTGGTAACTTAAATGATATCCTGACTCCAATTTTACTCGTAACATCCGACATATATACAGGTTTTTAACCGTAATGATTGATTATTCTTTAGTGACGTTGTGAGTAAAGTTGGAGTTGGGAGGAAAGTCCGGACACTCTGTCTTAATGCAAATTAAGGCATAAATATGTAGTGGCTAACAGCCATCGTCCGCAAGGAAGAGGTGCGAGCAGTGACGCCGCGTGGCGAAAGCTTTACGCGGGGACCTAATCTCAAGCTAAAATGGTCTAATTCAGCTATAGAGATAAAAAGCTGAAGTGAAACGGCTAAATCCTTACAGAGTGCAAGGCCGAGCCCAGCACCATTTTTATAAAATAGTGCTGGGAGTGCCGCTCGAGCCGGTGAGTAATCACCGGCCCAGATAAATTATCATTACCCATGTTGCCGCAAGGTGTCATGGGGACAGAATCCGGCTTATTGGTTACCAGTTAAAATCCCGCTTCAACGCGGGATTTTAGTTTTAATATGCATTTTTAATAAAAAGCCACCCATTAATGGGTGGCTGGCATTTATTCTATAACCACTAATCCTTTGGCGGCTTTGATAATCAGGACTTTCAGGCCGCGGCTGACTTTAAAAGTCATTTCTTTTCCGAGCGGCGCCGAATGGATTTTTTCGACCGCTTCTACGGACGTATTCACGGGTACTCCGTCAATTTCCGTGATTAGGTCTTCTTCTTGGAATCCCGCCCTGCCTCCATCGGAATTCGGATAGACCACCATGATATGCGGCAGGACTTTGCCGCAGCTTATTGCCACTGGGCAATCAAATTTTACTCCTAATCCTAAAAATCTCGTGCGATGGACTTCATAAGTGGTGAACTTATCGCCGCTTACCACTGATAGTTTTAAGAAAGATTCTTTCATTAACGCGAGTTTCTCGGTGCCGGAAAGCGCGCGTTTATCCTCAAATACTTTCAGCAGAGTCGTGGCGGCGGAGCCGATATCGCTAAAAACCATCGTTTCTTTCTGCGCCCGGGCTTTATGCGCCGGAATTTTAGAAAACAGGAAATATTTGCGATATTCGCCGTCAAAGAGCGTTCCTCGCACCAGATAGTCGCCTTCTTTTAATCCTTTTTGATCGGCCCAGCTTCCCGGAACCACCGTTTTGATCCTTATGGCGTCTAGCGTTGTCGTTGCGGATGACAGAAAAAGCTGTGAAAGCGCATCTTTGCTTAAAACTTTATATACTTTTAATTCTTTCTTTTTCGAGTCAAAAAAAGTAAGCGCCGCCCTATCATTCAAGGAATTAAGTTGGCGGATCGCGTCAGCATTATTTATCGCCGACATGTCATTGATGCTTAGCAATATGTCACCAGCCAATAAATCTTCTTTACGAAAAAGTGAATTGATATTTTCCCCCGGGCTTACGCTTTGCGGCTGATAGTATTGCTTGAATTCCGAGGAGGCGTACGTAACCGTATACGCTTCCAATGTTCCGTATTCAAGCGCCAATCCGGCAGTTTCTTTCAGCAACTCGATTTTTTCATTTGTGTTTAGCGATGTGTATTCCGCATTCGGCCTTTTCGGCAAGGAAGCGCATCCGACTGCCAATATCGCGGTGATTGCCAATAGCAAACTTTTTTTCATTTTCTCTCTTTTTACTTTTCAAAGCAAAGTAATTCTGGATATATTTTACTGTAATTTTAAATATTGGTCAAATGGCTATATAAAAAAGCCACTGTGGTTAGCAGTGGCTTTGAGCGAGCTTTTTTCCTCTCCAGTGCCGGAATTTCCAGTAAAGCGCCGGAGTGATGCTCCAGACGAGATACAGTCCCAGGGCATAGCTCACAAACGGAGCGAAGACTTCGCCCCAGCTGATCAGCCGCTCGCAAGAGGCGAGATACCAGGCCCAAAGCCCGTGCGAAGCGGTTAAAGCCCAGAAAACGACGAGTTCGAACCGGGTAAGCATGGCGTCTTTCCTCCTTATGGTCAGCATTAAAGAACAAACTCAATGTAACATATATAAATCTATTTGTCAATAGAGGGATTGACCCCGCACTAAACAAGCACTGCAACGCCCAGCCGTTTTCCTTTTTACGCGTAAGGAATTCGCAAAGATGAAGTCTAGTAGTTCAATCGTTGCTTTACTAAAGGCGTTGGAGAAAACGGAAGTGCTTGTTTTAGTGACGGGGTTGACTTTTATTAATTTTCTGATATATTAGAACTCAGTTATGTTAATAACTGGCTTAAGGAGGCAGTGCGAATGAATATGATGGCGGAGGCGTGCGAAGAGGGGGTAAGGGTTACCGCTGTTACCCTGGATGACGGCACCGGAAAAATCAGCGAGGATTTCATCGAGTACGCGGTTGTTTTTAAAAGAATGAAATCGGCTCTTTTGCCGGATGACGAGGAAAAAATGGTTATCGGCCATAAAACCAAAAATAATCAGGCGACGGACGCCGACGGGAAATTAATTTGGATTCCGCGACCGATTTTCCAAGAAATGCAGTGCCGCGCCAATAATTTTCTTTTTCCGAAAAAGGAATCCCATGCGTCTTTTAAAGTCAATAAAACATCAGCTCACCAACAGAACCTGTTATAGAAAATATTAATATAGCCCAAATCAATTTAGATTGGGCTATTTTTATTAGATTTTATAATTATTGGCTGCCGGACCTGGAATCGAACCAAGATTTACAGATTCAGAGTCTGTCGTCCTACCATTAGACGATCCGGCAATTTTCGCTCATCCTATGTTGAACAGGATTCGCTTTTGTTATTATATTGTAATCGAAATATAGTATAATATAAAGATATGCAAAGAATAACCGATGTTAACCCATACCAGCGGGAAAGAAACGCAGAAAAAAAGATGGTTTCCGCTGTCAATGAATCTGTATTTAAAAGACTGGCTAACGCGTGTTTGGCGCGCCTTCCTAAAACCGCTGGCGGCTGGACCGCGCTTCTTCTTGGCCTTATTTTAATTTGGCAGATAGCAACCACCTACACCAGATTATTTCCGGAAGCTTTGCCGAAAATAAATCCCGGCCAATTTCAGGGAGTTTACTTAAACAATGGCCAGGAGTATTTCGGCCACCTGGAAGAAATGAATGCAGATTACGTGCTGCTTAAGGACGTCCATTTTTTACGGACTAAGGACGAAAAATCGCCCCAGCAAAGCATTGATGTCATCCGCATGGTAGACAGCGTTCATTCTCCGGAAAACGTCATGTACATACCCAAAGAGCAAATTATTTTTTGGCAGAATATCCGGCAAGATTCGCCTTTAGCTAAAGCCATTCTGGACGCCCAGCGGCAGTAAATTAAATCAGGATTTTTTGATATCCATTTAGAAAATCCTGGTACGGCATCGGTTTTTTCCCTTCCGGTTGCACGGCGATAAGCCGCAGTTTACTATTTTCCAGTTTTG
>MHJM01000031.1:11573-11989 GCA_001818705.1 Candidatus Harrisonbacteria bacterium RIFCSPLOWO2_02_FULL_45_10c | reverse complement strand
GGCGCATTTCTTTGCCGTTTTTCAGCTGAATCATAGCATATACGCTCGGTTCCGGGTTCAGCGCCCGGATTTTAAGCCAGAGCTCTTTCGGCCGATCTTTTTTTAAATCTACTCGGCCAGCATCGCTATTGAACTTTTTTGTATAGCTTGCCATGGCCTCATCCTGAACAGTTGGTTTTAAATCTCCGGAAAGCCAGTCCGGCAGGGCTTTCAGGCAGAGCCGCGAACTTAACTCGGCCAGGCGCTTCAGGAGAGTGGCGTAAGTGTCGGCGGCGGTAACCGGCAGTTTCTCCTGCGCGACTATCGGACCGTGGTCTACTTTTTCGTCAATAATAAAAATAGAAGTTCCGGTTATCTTTTCATCATTGAGCAAGGCCGACTGGATAGGGGAGGCGCCCCGGTATTGCGGCAACAAA
>MHJM01000031.1:8704-11557 GCA_001818705.1 Candidatus Harrisonbacteria bacterium RIFCSPLOWO2_02_FULL_45_10c | reverse complement strand
CCGTTCCTTTTAGAGGAATGCCGATAATTTCTTTTTTCAGTATTTTTGCGAAAGCGGCGACCAGAAAAAAATCCGCTTGTAGCGATTGCAAATATTCCGGATCCAGCGGCGCTTTAGCGTTCCGAATGGCGGCTAGCGGCTCCCAGCCGGCAAGTTTAAGGTTTTGCAGGATGATTTCCGCAAAAAGCGATTCTTGCCCGCCCAGAAATACGTACCTAGGATTTTGGCTGGACATATTTGTGGATATCTTTAGTCCGGTCAATAAAAACTTTTCCGCTCAAATGGTCGGTTTCGTGCTGGAAAACGCGGGCCAGCAGTCCCCAGGCGCGGATTTTTATTTTTTTGCCGTCTTTCGTAAATCCTTCCAGGGTAACCTTTAAAGAGCGGGGGACATTTCCGAATACTTCGGGAACGCTTAAGCACCCTTCTTCCAAAGTTACGGTTTCGGATGAAATCTTGGTAATTTTGGAATTAAAAATGGCGTAAAATTTCCCTTCTATCTGGGCGACAAAAAGATTAAAGTCCAGCCCGATTTGATTGGCGCTCAAGCCCACGCCGTTGGCTTTCCGCATAGTTTCCCGCATCCGGCGGATTAGCGAGTTAATTTCACTCCGCTTCATGGAATCAAAATCAAAATTACGGGCCCGGCCCCTCAAGACCCCTAATTCTTTTTTGTTGTTTATGGTCCAAATTCCGTGTTCGGTCATGCGGGTTTTTAATCCTGTGATTTGAGTATTTTCATAAAATACGCCCCTTTATTATCAATATTTTTACGATCGGAAACAGTACGCGCCAATTGGATAAGTTCACTGTTATCGTAAGTTTTAGCTAATTTCATATACAATGATTTATGCGACGGATCTTCCAGCAATTCCGCTAAAAGCAGGCCGGTGGATTGGTATGGCTTATAAATTCGGGATTCTTTGGACCGCTTTTTTAAAGTCTCAAAATAATGCTCACCGGCTTTTTTAAAATTATCCATTGCGGTATATTACCTACTAGAACCTATCTCAATAATAGCTTTCCAACGCGTTGTCAGCAAAAATGAAATAGATCAAGGAGTGACGACGAGATCGTAGCCATAGCTACCTCGAGGAGGAACGACGATGAGTTATTTCATTTTAGCCACAACCCGAAGGGATACAACCAATTTTGCCTATGACAGCGTTGCTCGTCGGAAAGGTAGTTACCACTACGATTTCCTCCTCGCGCCTTGTTCTAGCCAAAATTGGCTAGTATCGCGTTGAGAAACTATTATTGAGATAGGTTCTATAAGTATATGAAGAAAAGGCTATTTATCGCAATTGATCCGCCGGACGATTTTAAGGATGCAATAGAAAAAGAACTCGAGCGAATCCGTTACGAATTCACTAATGACGTGCGGTTTTTGGATCGCGAGAATTGGCACATCACCATTACTTTTTTAGGAGATCAGGATGATGCGGCATTGATACCGATTTTAGAAAGCTTGCGGGAGGCGTGCGCTGATTTTTCATCGCAAAGTCTTAATTTTTCAAAAATGGAGTACGGCCCGCGGGGAGATTCGGCGCGAATGATTTGGCTAGTCGGCACGCCAGAAACATCAAAAAACTTGGCGGCATTAAAAACATCGCTAGAAAATGCTTTAGCGGATAGAGGCGTTATTTTTAAACGAGAATTCCGCTCCTTTGCTGTCCATATTACCCTGGCTCGATTTCTGGCTGCTCCAGCTAGCCAATTACCAGATATTACCAAAAAAATTGACTTTTCTTTTATTGCTGCGAGAGCTTCGCTGATGGAATCTCGTCTCCAGCGTTCTGGTTCGCACTACCAGCTTTTACAGCAGGAAAACTTTACATTATAATGGGCTTTAATACACCTGTTATGCGTTTTGTTACTAAAGGAAAAATGCGGCTGATTGTTATCGGGGCCGGAATATTTGCTGGCGCGGCAATTATCGGTTCAGCTACTTTCTATTTCGGTTATCAGAGCGGACTGGCAAAAACCAGAGTAGTTGCCGTTGAAAATGTGAAAAATCTTGAGAGCGGAAAGAGCGCTGCGGTGGATTTCGGAATTTTTTGGGAAGCGTGGGATCTTTTAAAAAATGGCCATTTAAAAGGAGGGGAAACGGCAGACCAGAAAATGCTTTACGGCGCCATTCAGGGACTGACTAATTCGCTTGGTGATCCGCACACGGTATTTTTCCAGCCGGAAGATTCTAAAAAATTTGAGGAAGACGTCAATGGCAGTTTTGGCGGCATCGGAGCGGAAATCGGCATTAAAAATAATCAATTGGTGGTCATCGCTCCTCTAAAAGGCAGTCCGGCGGAAAAAGCCGGCCTCAAAGCGGGCGATAAAATATTGGCAATTAACGAAACCGGCACTCAGGGGCTTGATGTTAATGAAGCGGTTAAAAAAATCCGGGGCGAAGTCGGAACTTCGATAAAACTCACTGTTTTACGGGATGCTTGGGAAGCGCCGAAAGATATTGAAATTGTCCGAGCCACCATCGAAATTCCTACTCTTGAGTGGTCGGTAATTGAAAATAAAGATGTTGCTGCCGGATCTTCATCTGATGGCCAGGCGCTTAATGAAGACATCGCCCATATTAAATTATTCAGCTTCAATCAAAACGCCCCGGTAGTTTTTTACAAAGCCGCTTTGCGGGCGCTGCTAGGCCGAACTGACGGCCTTATTCTCGATTTACGAAATAATCCGGGCGGTTATTTGGAAATTGCGATTAATCTTGCTGGCTGGTTCTTGGATAAAGGAGATATCGTTGTTTCGGAAAAGTTCCGGGATGGCCGCCAGGAGGTATTCCGCGCCGATGGCACTGGCGCGCTTAAAGACATCCCAACTGTCATTCTGGTAAAT
>MHJM01000031.1:6144-8687 GCA_001818705.1 Candidatus Harrisonbacteria bacterium RIFCSPLOWO2_02_FULL_45_10c | reverse complement strand
GTCGGAGATTCTGGCCGGAGCGCTTCACGCTAAACGGAACATTAAATTAATCGGCACGCCCACTTTCGGAAAGGGGACGGTCCAGGAATTGCGCAGTTTAGGCGATAATTCAAAAATAAAACTGACCATTGCCAATTGGGTTTTGCCGGACGGTACGGTTATCAGCGAGGACGGCTTAAAGCCGGACAACGAAGTTAAAATAACGGAAACCGACACTCAGGAAGGGAAAGATCCTCAGTTAGAAAAAGCAATTGAAGTTCTGCGGGCGGAGATTGCCGAAAAGAAATAGCGGGTGAAAAAGCTACCGGACGCTGACTACGGTAATATACCTTCGGGAACCGTCAAAACGGATTTTTTTCGATGATTTATAGGCAACTTTGCCGTTTTTTAAGGCAAAAAGAGTATCGTCGTCGGCCCGGCGGACATTCAATCCCGGGACATATTTAGTTCCGCGCTGGCGGACAATAATCTGGCCAACCGAAATTACCTCGCCATTGGCTTTTTTTATGCCTAACCTTTTTGATTCGGATTCGCGGGCGTTATGGGCGGCGCCAACCGATTTAGTATGTGCCATACAATTAACTTTGAACTAATGACAGATAACTACTAACTATTTTTTCTGTCTATTTTATTTATCCAAAAAGTATACTATTATCACCCTATCGTGTCAAATATCGCAGAGATATTCAAAAAGAGGGGAGTAATGGCAGTTTTGCTTCTAATTTTAGTGGCTTCCCTAAGTTTTGCCATCGGCTATTTTTATGCTCAAAAAGAGTACCGGACGCCGATTATTATTAAAACTAATTAAGAAAAACCAATTAATAACTTATTAATTAAAATTGTTGACATTATATATGATATATCATATATAATGTACAAATTTGGCATATCCAATTTAAAAATATCCTATATTCTTTAGCCAGTGTCCGTGCTCCCATTCCCAGAGTTTTTTTGCACCAAGAAATGCCTCAAAGTCATCTTTCCAGAATGGGAATTCTTTAAGTTCTACGACGCCGGTGAGGTCGGACCAGGAATGCTCCGCGCACGGTGTTTTTCTGCCGCGGCGGATTTTATTCCGGCCGCCTTTCGGCCGCATTGTCGCTCCGCAGGCAAGGCAGGTGTGAATCTGGTCAATCCGTAAAATCCAGCGCGTTTCCAAGCTTGGCAATTCCGGACGGAGCGCTTCCATATACGCCGATGTTTGCAGATTGTAATCACGATAGACTGCCTGCGAGGTTTTGATGTCTAACACGCCAAATTTTCCATCAATCAGCGCCAAACCATCAATCGTGCCAGCATATCGCTGGGTCGGGTGCCAGATTCTTTTTTCCACGTATTCGCGATCCACCTGGATATTTTTTGTCTCAATGAATTGCTGATAAGCAACTACTGCCGGCCGGATGGATTCCGGAATCTCAACCGCATCGCCAACCATGATTTTCTGGACGATTTCGTGGACTAAGGTGCCTTCTTCCGCCGATTTTTGGGTCATTTCCTGAGCGGCCTTATAACTTGGCGCTTCGCCGTAATAGTAATACAGCGCCGGTTTTGCTTTAATGCCGATAATCTGAGTCACGCGGGGATACCAACGGCTATCAATCTCATAGCCGCATTTTTCTTTAAAATCTTCCGCGTTTTTGAAATCGAACATACCTGGTTGCTACAACTTCGATTGATAATACGACTTCAGTCTTTTAGCGAGAAATCGACGTCCTCGCGTTGTCTTAAAATAGCCCTCTCTTCGTTGAGCGTCATCTTGATTAGTGCATGCTTCAAAATATATGAGTTTCATGGGTAGTCTTGATTTTGTTGAAAATGATTGTCCCTTTCGGTGTTGTTCTATGCGTTCTTTTAGATTAGTGGCAAATCCTATATATCGTTTTTTGTCCTTAAGACTTTCTAGAACGTATACGTAGAACAACACCGTCGAAGTTGTAGCACCTGGCATAATAGAATGTATCAATTGTATCGTGAATGATTATTTAAAACAAATAAGGAGCGAAAGTTGGATAATAGGTAGACCTTTATAGGTAGGAGAGGGGTGTTTTTAACACACTATATATGTCGCACAATATATCTTTTGTGACAAAATTGTTAGGGGGGACGTTAAAGCCACTTCCACTCATTTATTTATATGTCAGTTATCCACAACGGCAATAAAAGTGCTAAAAAATAAAAAATGATTATGGTATAATTTTAAAAACGTGCGGAAAATAATTTTTCCTCTATTTGTATTGTGTTTATTGCCTTTTGGGATAGCCAGGGCGGATTTTTTGCTGGAAGCGGGCGGGGTTCAGTTGAATGTTGGGGGCGTGATTTTGGATGTTGAAGAAGATTCAACTGTCGGTGACCTTAGTTTTGAAAGTGACAGCATGACTGTGATTATGTCTTTAAATCAAAGCTTAAAAATAAGTTCCTCGGAAAACCGGCTATTTACCGTTTCTCCAACCTCGGGAATAACCCGTACCTGTCCAACTGGTAAATCGGTGCTTCAAATTCAGCCTGTCGCCAATTCGGTTTCTTATTCTATCAGCTTGGGCAGC
>MHJM01000031.1:1126-6084 GCA_001818705.1 Candidatus Harrisonbacteria bacterium RIFCSPLOWO2_02_FULL_45_10c | reverse complement strand
GGCGCCGCCTGCGGAAGCTCCCCCAGTGGAAGCGCCGCCAGTAGAAGCGCCGCCTGCGGAAGCTCCCCCAGTGGAAGCGCCGCCAGTAGAAGCGCCGCCTGCGGAAGCTCCCCCAGTAGAAGCGCCACCGGCCTCAACGCCATCTGCCGGAGTTGGAGTCGCGCAAGGAGCAGCTCAAGGAGCCGGAGAAATTGGTCAAGGCATTATACAAGCGGCTGGATCAGTCGGGTCCGGAATTACGCAAATAGTTCAAGGAATTACCAGCGGATCAACTGGTTCGGCATTTATTGCCCAAGGAGTTAGAAATACTGGCAGCTATGTATGGGATACCAATACGCCGCTATACACTCCTCCGGGCTATACGCCGATGAAACTTACGGAAGCCAGTACTTACGCAATTACTATTATTTCCGTCGCTGATGCTTCCATTCAAGACACGTCCGATTCCCCATTTAGTTTTATTTCCCTGGTAGGTTCGGCATTACCATCATCGCCAGTCTCATTTTTTAGGAATTTTATAAAAAATATAGCCATAGCCCAAGAAAAAAATTCTTTAATCAAAATTACCTATCCTAATGGCGGTGAAACTTTTACTATCGGTGAAACTTACACCATTACCTGGGATTCTGAAAATCTTTTGTCTGGCGACCTGGTAAATATTTCCATAACTCGGGGATTTAAGCTAACGGAATCAATCAAACAAGTAAATAAAGAAGTGAAAAAAGCGGTATCGGAATTGCGGGCTACGCCGATAGTAACCAAAACCATTAAAGAAACGATCGCGCCGGTGACGGCCGTTGCCAGCGCGCTTAGCGCCGGCGCAATTGCCGCCAGCGCTTCCGCCGGGAGCGCCTCCATCGCCCTTAATTTATCCGAAGTAATCCAGGTATTAAGCATGTCTAGATTTTATTTGTTAGGATTATTGAGATTCAAAAGAAAGAAGCCTTGGGGCCGGGTACTGGACCGGTTCAGCGGCAAACCGCTTAGGGCGGCAATGGTCCAAATTTATGAATTGGAATTCCAAAAACTTAAAGACACGCAATTAACCGACGAAGAAGGCCGTTTCGGAACTCTGATAGCGCCCGGAAAATATTATTTGAAAGTTTCTAAAAAAGGTTTTGAAACGAAAAAAAGCGAAATCATTGGAATCACTCAAGCTAACCAGGTTCTGGATTTGGAAATTACCCTATCCCCGCTTGAAGCTGAATTCAGTTTGGAAAACATAAGGAGAATTAATTTCTTTAACGCCCTGAAGAGGTTCATCAATGCGATCAATCCATTTTTGCTTTTTATCGGCACGGTGGTAAGCATTCTTATTCTGGTGATTGTGCCGACCATTCCGAATTATCTGATATTTTTTGTTTATATCGTCTTTGACCTCCTAAAAGTTTACTTTGCTTTCCATTTGATTAAGCCGTTCGGAAAAGTGCTGGATCAGGTTACCGGAGAAACGCTTTCTTTGGCTGTCGTCAGAATTTTTGACGAAGAAAACAATTGGCTGTTGGCAACAAAAGTTACCGATGATTTGGGCAGATTTAATTTCCTGCTTGAACCGGGAAGGTATTATATTACTTGTTCCAGGGCCGGTTTTGCGCCATACCGTTCGGAAACTATTGTTTTAACGAAAGCCAGCGCGGCAGCGCCGGATATTAAGATGGCGAAAGCCGGACCGATTCCTCAAGCACCGGAAATTAGCAGCCAATCCGTAATTAGTTAGCTTAAAGGTAATCTTCCGGAGCGATAACCACTCCTACCGGGACTAATCCGGCTGCCGGCGGGATGGATTTTAACTGGATGCTTGGACTCCAATAAACTCCGAAATGGAGGTGTGGTCCGGTTGCGTATCCGGTGCTTCCGGTATAACCGATTAAATCCCCTTTTCTAACCGAGGCGCCTTTTTTAGCTATAGCGCTGGAAAGATGCGCGTAAAGAGTCGTTAAGTTATTATTGTGTTCAATAAGGACATATCTTCCGTACTGATATTTGCTCCAGGTACTTTTATCATTATTATCCACGGCGGCAATTATCCCGTCATCAGACGCAAAAACTGGCGTACCAACGCCAACGCCGCCGATATCCATGCCATTATGCGGCTTTCCCCGGTATAAATAAGAGGTTTCGCCGAAGTGCTGGGTGATTCTTCCAGTTCCTCCGTCTTTAACCATTTTTACCGGCCAGGCGAATACGCCGGGGCGTTTTGCCGGCAGCAGCGAAGGGTCAAAGGTTTTTCTCAGCTCGTCTTCAGCTCTGCTGATTTCATCAGAAATTGAATTTTGCTGTTTTTCCAGTTCTGAAATCAGTTGCTGATAGGTTTTTTCTTGGTTTTTAGTCTGCTGCAGGAGCGATTGGCGCCCCATTTTTTGGTTTTCGGATATGGTTTTCCGGTATTTCAAATTTTGATTTTCGACTTCCACCGAATTTTTCTTATCCGAAGTTAAATTAAGCTTCCCGGTTAGATTTTCATTGAGCGCCTGCAATTCATTCGTCTCCGACCCTAAACCGGCATTAAGGCTGGCAATGCTTTCCAGTTCCGCTAAACTTTCCGCGATGCTTTTATTTTTTAAAAGCGTCAGCAACAGCGGCTGGTTATCTTGATGCTGTAATTCCCGCAATAATTGGGCGATGCCGGATTTTTTGATTTGAATTGCCGAACGCACCTGCCCGATTTCGTATCCCAGCGATTCAATTTCCAGGCTTAATTTGCTGATATTAATTTCACTTGCTTTAATGCCCAGTCCGAGCTGATTCAAGTTATAATCAATGCCTTTTATTTCTTTTTGAAGAGTCCGACCCTTATCTTCAGTAGCGCCCAGTTCTTTCTGGGTTTGGGTAATTTTTTGGTTAATTTCTTCCAATGCTTTGGTTTTTTCGTTGATGGCGGTTTTTAAATCTTCCGTATTCGCCGCAAAAACAATAAATGGCGTTATTGCCGAAATTATCACAATAAAAATAAAAAATGTTTTTCCCCGGTATGGATTATTCCACATCGGAGTTTAATTTTTGGATAGCTTTTTCCAGCCGCGCTAAAGTTTCTTCTTTGCCTAAAATCCACATCAGCTCAAACGGTCCGGGGGATTTATCCCGCCCGGAAATAGCGGCGCGAAGCGGCCATAGGACTTCTCCCCTGCCGTTACTGTCCGCAAACGGCATTAAATACCGTTCCAGATTTTTTAAGTCATTAAACTCCTTAACAAGCAATTGGCGCAGCATTTCGTTGGTTTTTAGCAAATTTTCTTTGATTTTCTCCGCCGGAGTATTTTTCCAGATTAAAAGCGAACGGTCGTATTCTTTCAGGGTAAAACTGTTTCTAATTTCCCGGAAATCCCGCAAGGTATTCATTCTTGGTTTTCCTACCGTGATAATTTTAATGGCAACTGCCGGATCGCCGATTGTTTCTTTGCCAAAAAGAGAAGCAATCGCCGCCAATAATTCTTCCGGAGTTTTTTCCTTGATATATTCGGCATTAAACCAATTCAGTTTCTGAATGTCAAAAACCGCTCCGCCTTTCTGGATGCGCTCCAAACTGAATTGTTCCATAATTTCTGCCAGTAATAGTTTCTCAATATCCGTCGTCGGGTGCCACCCGAGAAGTGCCATAAAATTAACCAGCGCTTCCGGCAAATAACCCTGATCCCGGTATTCTTGCACGGAAGTTGCAGAGAATCGCTTGGACATCTTACTGCGATCCGGGTCTAAAATCAGCGGCAAATGGGCGTATTTTGGTCTGGGGAAGCCAAGCGCTTGCTGTATAAGAATCTGCTTAGGGGTATTGGCAATATGATCCTCGCCCCTAATCACGTGCGAGATTTTCATCTCAAAATCATCAATCACAACCGCAAAATTATAGAGTGGCGTCCGTAAATTTTTAGCGATTGCGATATCTCCGATTAGTTTCATGTCAAAAGAAATATCACCCCTGATTAAATCGTTAAAAACTATCGGTTCCGTAAAAGAATTTTTAATCCGGATAAGCTGGCTTTGTTCGGCGCTGATTTTTTTATTCCGGCAGGCGCCTTCATAAATAGTCGGCTTTCCTTCCTGCATTTGCCGCTGGCGTTCTTTTTCCAGACTTTCCTTAGAGCAGGAGCAGTAGTAAGCCTTGTCTTCCTTAAATAATTTTTTTAAATATTTTTCATACGTATCCAATCTCTCGGACTGGCGATACGGCCCCTCATCCCATTCCAAACCAAGCCATCGTAAACCATTAATAATATCTTTTTCAAACTCCGGCCTAGAACGCTCCAGGTCCGTATCTTCAATGCGCAAAATGAATTTTCCTCCGTATTTTTTCGCGAACAGCCAGTTAAAAAGCGCGGTCCGCGCCGTACCGATGTGAAGATTGCCGGTTGGCGATGGAGCAATCCGGACTCGTACTGGGCGAATAAAATTTTTCAGTTTATTGAACATAGGTCAACAAATGTTTAGCGATGATTTGAGCCGCTTCCGGGCGGTAAAAACTCATAGCCGCCGCGCTCATTTTTTCCAGCAAGGATTTATCCTGGATTATTTTTTTCAACTCTTCCAGCACTAAATTACCCAATAAATTTTCTTCCTGAATGACTATCGCCGCCCCGGTTTGGGAGAAAATCGCCGCATTTTCTTTTTGGTGGTCGTTCGCCGATAAATTCAAAGGAACCAATATTGCCGGTTTTCCCATTGCCGCTAATTCGAAAATTGAGCCAGAACCGGCGCGCGATATTGCGATATCAGCCGCAGCTAAGGCGTCGGCGATATCTTCAAAGAATGCCTGGAAGTGATAACGGATTTTCTCAACTTCGCCCCAGTCTTTAGCCATGAATTGGTACTCATTTTTATAAGTTTCGTAATTTCTAGCGCCTACCTGGTGCAGCACCTGAAAATCCTGGAGTAAAAGCGAAAGATTTTCTGATACAAAAGAATTTAATTTTTCCGCCCCCTGGGAGCCGCCCAAAATAAGCAGGACCGGCTGATTAGTGTCA
>MHJM01000031.1:0-1117 GCA_001818705.1 Candidatus Harrisonbacteria bacterium RIFCSPLOWO2_02_FULL_45_10c | reverse complement strand
CGAAATCTTTTTTTGCGGTCAGGTGCGGGTCTTCGCCGCCCGCCGGTAGCCGATTTTGATATTCGGAAATTTCTTTGCGTATCGGATTTCCGACAATCTCAACATCTTTGCCTGGGAAATATTTTTCCGCCGAAGCGAATGCCAGAAATATTTTCTTTGCCAAAGAACCGGAAATTTTATTCGTCAGCCCGGGAATGCTGTCGGATTCATGGATGACAATCGGGATAAAATAAAATTTCGCCGCTAATACCACGGCTAAACTGCCCGGACCGCCTTTGGAAAACACCGCGTCCGGCATGAACCAAAAAAGCTTCCAAAGTGCCTGCAGGTAGCCGAAAAATAGCTTGGGAACGTCTATGATATTCAATACGGACCAGTACCGGCGCAGTTTTCCGGAAAAAATAACGGAAAAATCAATATTATTATCAACAATTTCCTGGGCGTATTCCGACATCGGACCGCAATATTTCATCCGGAGCGGAACACCGAAATTATCCGCTTGTTCCTGCAGGCGTTGGGCCACTGCCAGCAGCGGGAAAATATGCCCTCCGCTTCCGCCGCCAGTTAAAATGATTCGTAATTCACGCATAAAATAATCAAGAGTAAATTTGCCGTATTCTAACTATTTTTCGGCCATCGCCTATATATTTAGGAAACAGTAATGCTATTTTACTCATTCGGGATGGCTACGGGGTCGATTTTGTCCCCGTTAGCGGGGACATTATAAGTAAAGGCGATGAGGAAAATAGCATTACTGTTTCTGAAATTAATGATCCCACCGTCAGCCCGAATGTCCGAAAAATAGTTAGAATACTATATTAATATGAATTATGTGTATTTCGATATATTTACTATTATACCCGAAATAGTCATAAAAATTACCAAGGCGGTTCCGCCGGAACTGATAAAGGGCAGGGACATTCCGGTAAGCGGAATCAGTCCGGAAATCGCGCCGATATGGACGAAGGTTTGAATAGCGATTAAAGTCCCGAATCCGATTAAAAGTAATTTTCCGAAATCATCGTTCATCCGATAACTGAGAAAAAAACTCCGGATTATCAGCGAAACAAAAGCAAAAATCAGGATAGCGGACCCGACAAAACCGAGCTCTTCCGCG
>MHJM01000030.1:10907-14067 GCA_001818705.1 Candidatus Harrisonbacteria bacterium RIFCSPLOWO2_02_FULL_45_10c | reverse complement strand
TGTGACCGTTGAAGTTCCCGGGTTGCTAATCACCACCGAGCCTCCAGAGCCATTG
Source organism: Candidatus Harrisonbacteria bacterium RIFCSPLOWO2_02_FULL_45_10c (assembly GCA_001818705.1). Taxonomy (GTDB): domain Bacteria; phylum Patescibacteriota; class Minisyncoccia; order UBA6257; family 02-FULL-45-10c; genus 02-FULL-45-10c. The sequence continues at coordinate 14,012 of MHJM01000030.1, read as the reverse complement.
GGTTCGATATCCAGGGTCTGGCCAGGATCGAGCGAGCCGCTGCCAATGACGGTTTCCGTTTCATCGAGAACTTCTACCACGATAGGAGCGGTGTTCGCTGCGCTGGCCGTAATTGGGCTGCCCAAGGTGACGGTCTGGCCAGTAGTGAGTTTGACCCGAACCGCTTTGCCAGCAGTACCAGTCTTTGGATTCCGCAACTCGATCGTTGGTAAAGCGCTAACAGCCCTGACCTTTGTGCTGCCGCAGGTGATTTCTACTGATTCACCGTCAAAGTTGAGTTGAACCTCGACTTCTGGGTCGCAGACAACGAGACGGGCAATGGAACCAACGCCGCTGATTGAGGCGTTGACTCCGGTCGGAGCCAAGACATCGACTACGCTGACATTCCAGCCGCCTCTGGTAATGATGGTGCCGAAAGTGGTGCCTATGACGGGCCGGTCATCAAAATCATTGGAGAAGACGTTGCCTAAAAAGGCGAAGGTGGTCTTATTCCTATCGATAATATTGGTGATGCCGTCGCTGTCAAAATCCTCAGCACCATCCGGGGTGCCATTGTTATTGGTATCCACCACCAGCTGATTTGTGCCGATAGGAATCTCCTCGAAATCCTTAAGACCATCATTATCATCGTCACTGTCGCAAACATTCCCTCTTCCGTCGCCATCTGTATCGAGCTGATCTGGATTGGCAACTAGTGGGCAGTTGTCCGTCTCTCTGGGAATTCCGTCTTGGTCGGCATCCGGCGAGAAGTAGAAGTCGTACTGTAGGCCAGTCACATCGCCGTGCGTGACCATTTGAAATCCGCCGTGGCTTACCGGCATCGTGAGAGTCGCAGCGATCTGGTTGGTCGACCTGTTGATCCTTGTCGTCACTATGGCAAGAGGGGAAGTAAATGCTGCAGTACCAGTCGTCCACACTGATTCGTTGTCGATCGAGACTATCGCAGAGCCCTCGGATGGAATGTTAATGACTGCAACGATGGCATTCGTTCTTTTATCTATCTTCAAGACTGTACTTCCTACGCAAGGGCAGGCGAATGGAGTTCCTAAGCCGACCCAAATGAATCCCTCATCGTCAAACGCAATGCTACCTACATAATGGCCAAAATTGAATAAGGGTATCGAAGCGACGATGCTGTTTGTAGCCTTGTCCAAGCGGGTGACTCTCGGGTCTATGCTTCCACCGTCGTTGCTATTGCTTATAAACCAAACGGAATCTGTATCGGCGATGATGTCAAGCGGACGCACGCCGACGTTAGTTGTTGAGAGTATTGTGTTATCGCTCTTGCGGATCTTCGATATAAAGCCGATTCCACCCGAATGAAAATCTGAGAGCCACACCGATTCGCTGTCAACTGCTAGAGCTTTGAATGAGTTAACGCCTGGCGCAGTTATGGTAGCCACAACAGAATTGGTTGCCTTACTAATTCGTTTTATCGTCGTTGGAAACGTGGCAACCGCCACCCAGACGGAATCGTTATCGACAGCGATACCGCTTGGCTGTGATCCGACTGGTATCGATGCGACCAATCTCCCTGGATCGGATCCGATATTCGCGCTCTTTCTGAACCTAAGAACCGTTCCACTATCGAAGTCGGACATCCACAGGGACTCGTTGTCAACCATAGCCGAAAACGATCTGCCGCCGGCACCAGCGGTTGAGATTACTGTGTTTGTACTCTTATCGATCTGGAAGATTGTGTTGGGAGTGAAAGCGGAGCCGCGTACGAGCCAGTAGAAATTGTCAATCGCCTGCGCCTTTACAATCAAAGGTGAAACCAAGAATGCAGAAATAACCATCATTGCTGTTGCAATAAAGAAAGTGATTAATAATTTCTTAGTGTTTATTTTTCGAGAGATCATGTTTTTATTTTATATTATTTTTTTTATTTTATTAATTTGGTTACTTAATTATTTTTATATTATTTTTTTACTTAATTTTTATTATTATTTATTGTTAGTATTTTATTAGTTAGTTATTAAAAAGGAAGCGCATCTAAAAAGACTCACTTTTTTCAGTCAGCTGTCGTTGGTAATCAGGAGGATTTCCGGATCGACTAAACTTCGGTCACAATTGGTACAATTCATGTTTAGGCAGATATTAAATTCAGTATACCCCCCCCTCAAATCCTTAGCAACTGAGGAGTTATCCACAGGTAAGGACCTAATTTTCACGGTTCGCTATGCTTCTTAATTCATAAAGCTAACCAAAAACCCGATCACTTTACACTCGTCCATTTTTATAAACCAGCCGGTATATTTCTACCTGTTTTGTTTGATAAAAATAACCACGTTTCCTTAAAAAGAAGTACTGATAAAAAACAATGCCAGGCCGATAACCGTAATGACCGCGGAAATAATCCAAAAACGCATCGTTACCTTAGTTTCCGGCCATCCCAATGCCTCAAAATGATGATGGATCGGCGTAGACAGGAAAATTTTCCTTTTGAATAATTTCTTGCTGGTTAATTGGACAATGACCGATAAAGACTCCAGGACGAGAATCGGAGCGAAAAACGGCAGAAAAAGCGTGGTATTGGTAAGCATGGCAATCACGCCCATCGTAATACCTAGCGCCATGGAACCGGTATCGCCCATAAAAAATCGCGCCGGGTAGATGTTGAACCATAAAAATGCCAGCAACGCCCCCACCGTCACTCCGCTGAAAGTTGCCAGGTCGTATCGCCCCAGAATAAACGAAACCACCGTTAACGCCGCAAAGGTAAACATCATCACGCCGCCGAGCAGGCCGTCCAGGCCGTCCGTTTCGTTGGCGGAAAAAGCGCTGGCGATAATGATAAAAATAAAAATCGGCACGTACCACCAGCCAATTTCCGCGTTACCGAAAAACGGAATATATAAAACCGTCCAGTCCAGGCGGAAATAGAACCAAAGCCCGCCAATGACCGCCACCAGGGCGTAAAGAACCAATTTTTGGGATATCTTCAGCCCTCCCCCATTAGCGCCGATCCGGAAAACGCCCATCAAATCATCGATTAAACCCAGACCCGCCGCCATTGCCATGGCGGCAATCGGCAAATACGTTTCGGCGCGGTTAACAAAATTAAGATATTCAAAAAAGCCGTCAAACAGCGTCCCTAAAATC
>MHJM01000030.1:9556-10868 GCA_001818705.1 Candidatus Harrisonbacteria bacterium RIFCSPLOWO2_02_FULL_45_10c | reverse complement strand
ACAATCCCGCCCATCGTCGGCGTATTTTCCTTTTTTTTATGGAGTTCGTAAAAAATCGGCGCTGATTCTTTGCTGCGCAGCTGTTTATTAAAATGGAACTTATAAAGAATTTTTACGATGCCCGGAGTAAGGGCCAGCGCTGCTAAAAAGGAAATTGCGGAAATGCCTAGGACTCTGGCTGCTTGTAATACTTCCATAAATTAACTAATAACTTACAACAAACAACTAATAACGACTTATTTTAATTTCTTTTTAAAACCCCCTAACTGACTCGAAATCTCATAAAGCAAATTATAACATTCATTAAATTCATCGTTTGTTAATAACTCGGTATCCTTCAAAATATCCAAGGCTGCCAATGTCTCATTAACAGATCCCAATGCAATTTCTATAAATCGATTAAATTCTTTATCAGAAGTTTTACCGGCGCCCTCCGCTATATTCAAAACTATAGAAAAAACTGCTCTTACGATTTGGCTTCCTAAATCATATCGGTATTCTTTTGGAAGTTTTTTAACTAATTTCAGTATTATTGAAGTAAGTTTCCTTGAATCTTGGTATACTTTCCAATTTAAAAATCTAAATTTATCCATAGTTGTGGGTTGTAAGTTGTTGGTTGTTAGTTAAAAATATAAGCTTTTTTAAACCAATTATACAATAATTCCGTCTGGCCAAAACGGTCCTGCGTGCCCAGCACTATCACTAGTATCGTATGGCCATCTTGGTCAAAAAGCGAAATTAAATTGCTGCCGGCTTGGTCGGTAAATCCGGTCTTCCCTCCCCGGAAATCCGGTTTCGTCGCTGAAAAAGGATTGATATTAACCAGCTGCCTGGAAATGCGGCTTATTTTTTCTGAGATAATCGCCGTTTTTTCAGCCGTCATTTTAAAAATCACGGGATGTTTATTATAAATATATCCTACTAATTTTTCCAGGTCTTCGGCGGTGCCCTGGTTCAAAAAAGACAAGCCAGTCGGATCGGCAAAAGTAGTTTGGCCCATGCCTAAGGCGGCAGCTTTAATCTGCATGCGGTCCACAAAAGCATTGGCGCCGTAAAATTCGGCAATAGCGCTGGCCGCATCATTGCTGGACACCATCATCATAGCCCGAACCAAATCACTTACGCTGTATTGTTCTTCCGGACTGAAATTGCCGGCGATTCCCTCCGCACTGACTGCGGTTTCTGAAATCGTGACAATTTTATCAAAACCCACCTCCTCAATAGCAATGACGGCAGCCATCAATTTTGTTAAGGACGCCAATGGCCAATAATTATTGCTCTGCCAGCGGAATAAAATATCACCTTCTTCACT
>MHJM01000030.1:0-9345 GCA_001818705.1 Candidatus Harrisonbacteria bacterium RIFCSPLOWO2_02_FULL_45_10c | reverse complement strand
TCGTCGCGGTCAACTTTCGCGATAACCGCAAATACCACCATACTCAGCACAAAAACAATTTTCAGTTGATTATGATTCATAAGCTATTGCGTTAAATCTCCGCCTTCTTCTAAATCGGCCGGTTCTTTTTCAGTTAGTTCCGTTGATTCCGGAGGCTTTGGCGCTTCCGGCTGACTCTGCTTGAGCTCCGTATGCAGGCTGGCAACTAAGGATTTGTATTTTTCGTAATCCGGCAACAATTCAACTTTCGTAAGGCCGAGATGCCGCAATAATTCAAAACTCGGGTTATACAGATAAGCATTTCCCCGTTTTGGGTCCACGGAGCGCTCCACCAACCCGCGCATCAATAGCGCCCGAAGAGTAAAACTGGAATTAACGCCGCGAATATACTCTAGATCGGCTCGGCTTATCGGGCCGGCGTAAGAAACAATGGAAAGCGTTTCCAGGGCGGCTGGCGTCAACGCTTCATTAAACTCCTGTTTAGTAATATCTTCCAGAATCTTGGCAAATTCCGGCTTAGTGGCAAGCTGTACTTTATTCCCGGAACGGATTAGCGCCAATCCCCGTTCGGCCCGGACCAGTTCCTCTTCTAAAAGCCGCAATCCTTCTTTGGTGTCCGAATCCGAAACGGAAAGCATTTTTGCCAGCTTTTTTAACTCCATTGGCTCGCCGTAAATAAAAAGCAAGGCCTCAATTTTTGATAATAAATTTTTGCTTTCCATAATTACTGGTTACTTGTTTCGCCGGCGGTTTCTTCCGACTTTTTAACCATAATATCAGAAAATTGGCCGTCTTGCTGGGCTTGCACAATCCGGTCCCGCAACAAATGCAAAATTGCCAGAAACAGCATGATAATTTCTATTTTCGGCTTATCTTGGGACAAGGATTTAAAACTCTGGTTGGCCCGGCCTTTAAACCGGTCTAGCAGTTCTTTAACCTTGCTTTCAATGGTAATAACCACCCGGCGGACGCTTTGCTGTTCCGGAATCAATTTTTTAAGTTCCTGGATAAGTTCGGAAAGGTGTTTCTCCAGCGCTTCTAAATTCAAGTTGTGAGAAGGATAAAATACCGGCGGCAAACTGGAAAACAACTCCCGGCCGTAGGCCGAATTTTTTTTCTTCCACAATGAATCCAGATTAACGCTCGCGGCTTTGAATTCTTTATATATCCTCAACCGGGATTCCAAATCCCAGATATCCGTCTCCTCTTCTTCGGTCAATTCCAGCGAAGGCAAAATGGCTTTAGATTTTATCAGCAGCAAGCGGGACGCGATGACTACGAAATCCGCCAGCACGCTCGGGTGCTTCATCTGTTCATCAAGGGATTTCAGATAACTCAAAAAATCACCGGTCACCGTCGCTAAATTAACCAGCGTAATTTCCAACTCCCGGGCCTCAATCAATTCCAGTAATTTCTCCAGAGGTCCGGAAAATTTATCTAATTGGACTTCATAATTCATAATTCCTGATTCTTAATTCATTATTCGGATAAAAGCGCCGCTTTCGTATACACATTGCTCGGATCCCACAGCATCCAGCCGCCGATAAGATTTTCTTTTGCCGGATCGCAGGAAAATCCGGACGAATCGGTGGTGGTGGCGACTTTCTGGCAATATCCGGACGCGGCATAAGTCGCCATGATCTGCGCCCGCACTTTAGCGGCATCATAATCGGCTCCCAAATCAAAATCCTGAAGCCAGGGCCGAAGCTGGGGTTTTTTAACCAGATATTTTTCGGTGGAAGTGGAATTCGCCGCATTCAGAATATAAGCGTCCAACCGGTCTTCCGCTTCCAGCATGGAAGCTAAAACAACTTCGTAAGGTTTGCTGGCCGGAGTTTGGTAACCGTTGAATCCTTCGTGATAATGAGACGGGTACAGCATAGGGGCAATAACGTCGAAATAATGGAACGCATCGTCAATATTCTGTCCAATGCCCATATCGCCATAATTCAAAGTTGCCAGGCCGAATAAATCCGCGGAAATCTTATCGTCCGGCAAGGCTTTCCGCAAATATTTCCAAAAATCCCGGATAACGTAGCGCTTAAAAGTTTTGCCGTCCCAAAAAGGATAGATAATATCGTCAACCTTGCCATCGGAAGCGAACCGGATGTAATCAAAATTTAGCTCGTCAAAACCGCGCGCCAAAACGTCCTTGGCAATGGCAATATTGTAATCCCAGGCTTCTTTGGAAGCTGGGTCAATCCACATCACTTTTTTATTATCCAGCCATTGCTTGCCGGTAGAAGAACTGGTCAGCGCCAAATCCGGACGGGCTTTGGCCAGCACCGGATCCTGGAATACGGTCTGGCGCGCAATGACATAAATGCCTTCGTCGTGCAGTTTTTTTATCATGGCGTTCGGTCGGAGGATTTTTAAATCCCGGTCCTTGCCATAACGCTCCACTTCCTCAATATCCGTCTGATAGCTTAATTCTCCGGAATAATCTTTAATATCAATAATGATAGCGTTCAGTTCGGTATTTTTAATCAGATCAATCATCCGGTTCAATCCCTTAATGCCTCCGGCCGTCCAGCCGGTGGCATAAACCGCTTTAATGATTTCTGGCGGATTTGCCAGCGGTTTTTGCGGCGGTATATCGCCATATTGGTTTACCTCGGTTTCTACCTCTTTTGGTTTTTCCGAAACTACCAGCTGTTCGCTGGCGGTTTTGGAAGCGTCCGGAATAGTAACACTGTTATTGATGCTAAAAAATAAAAACAGGCCGGCGCCTGCGATAACAAAAATTAAAAATTGAACCGCCCGTTTCATTAGCTAATTTTAATTGAAAATACGGCTATTTTCAATACAGAAACGATTACTATATAATCTAAAATATGTTAGCGATGTACCGAAAATACCGGCCGAAGACGTTTGATGACCTTTTGGGGCAGGAACATATCGTGGAAATTCTCCGCAATGCCGCCCGGCAGGACAAATTCGCCCATGCTTATCTTTTTTACGGTCCGCGCGGCTCCGGTAAAACCACTACTGCCAGGCTACTGGCGAAATTAATTAACTGCGAAAAACGCCAAACAGATAAATCTTTTAAACAAAAAGGCGAATCGTGCAATGCCTGTGATGCTTGTGTCGCCATTGATGCCGGCCAAGCGCTGGACATAATTGAAATTGACGCGGCAACCAATACCGGCGTGGAGGAAATCCGGGACCTGCAGGAGGGCATCCGGCTGTCGCCCACTTCTTTTAAATACAAGGTGTTTATTATTGACGAAATGCACATGCTTTCCAAATCGGCATTTAACGCGCTCTTAAAAACCCTGGAAGAGCCGCCAGCGCATGCGTTTTTTATTTTAGCCACTACCGAATACGAAAAAGTTCCGGCAACGATTCTCTCCCGCACCCAACGCTTCCATTTTAAGAAACTGGCGCTGGCGGAAATCATAAAAAAGCTTGGGCTGATAATTAAAAGTGAAAAATTGAAAGTCAGCGCGGAGGCGCTGGAACTGATCGCCGCTCTGGCCGAAGGCAGTTTGCGCGACGCCGAATCCTTGCTGGACCAGATTACTTCCTTGGACCAGGACGTAGAATTAAAAGACGTGGAAAAAATTGCCGGAAAAATCGGCTATAAAAAAACCGCGGCGCTGGCGGAGTTTCTGCTCTCCGGAAAACTGGAAGATTCGCTCCAATATCTCCACGAAATTGAACAGGATGGCTATAATCTTGTTCAGTTGAATAAAGATTTGATCCATTATCTCCGCCGCGTCCTGACTTTAAAAATGAATCCGAATCTGGAGAATCTTTATTCTAAAGAACTCACTAAAGACGAAGTGGCGCATCTGAAAAAACACGGCGCCCTGCTCCAGGAACAAAAACACATCCAGCTTTTAAAATCGCTTATTCGCGCCTATAGCGAAATGCGCTATAGCCCGTTTGCGATAGTGCCGCTAGAAATTGCTATAATAGAAAATCTGTCGCAACCCTAAGTTTATAGAATGATGGCTTTATTTCCGGTAATAACTTTAATTTTTATAAAATTTTTCTTCTAAAAGAAAAAGGAGGGTTTTATCCCTCCTTTTTTATCAAGCGCAGAGCCGAGAAACTTCATTTGAAATCTTAATCTTCTCAACGCCGCGATCGCATCCCATAGAAACAAGCCGTCTTTGATTTTCCAAACTGCTTGACGTCGCAAGAATCGGGCCATAGTAATGATTGTTGCGGAAATATCGAACTAACTCCGAGGCCTGATCAATACCGTCGCCTCCAAGAGTTCCATCCACTGCGATGAGCATAATGCTATTCTGATAGTTCTCAAAAAGTTTGCGAGCAAATTCTACGGTATTCGTATGCATGAGCTGAAACCGAAGTTTTTGGCTTTGCAGCTGCCGCTCGATCAAATGCACGATCTGTTCGTCGTCTTCAATCAAAAGTACTTTTTTCAAGGCGCATCCCCTTAATAATTTGTAGTGAGTACTGCTGTACATATTACAATAAAAAATAGTTAATGTCAATATGGCGGATGTGATTAGTTTTACGCCCTACTCAATGTGGCTTGTTATATTCATATATTTATGTTATTTTAATAACAGTCTAAAAAAAAACAAGGAGGTAGCGTACTTTGAAAAACATAGTAGCCCTTATCATCATTTTCTCTCTCGCCGCCAAAGAAGCCTATGCGTATCAATCAGAACTTCCGAATATCCAATGGCAAGAAGAACGTAAAGAACTTCAGCGTGAAAAAAGAGGCGGTTTTATCGCAACGGGTATTGCCGGCATCGGCATGCTCATTATTCATGCCAATTTACAAAGAAGAAGCGCGGTTTTACGAGAAGACGCCGACCGCCTTTCGGCGCAAGCCCTTGATCCATCATTGAGTTATTATGACGTACCTATTGATATTGCCGGCTATGTTGACGGTATTCGGGAAGCGCGCGCGCAACAACTACGCGATGAAGCGGATAAAAATGAGAACATCTCCGGTTATCTTTTATATGGCGGCGGGCTTTGCATTGCTTTTTCAATTGCAGGCATCGCTGTGGATTTCACCGGAAACCGCATATCGGCCGTAAAACAATTCCGTTTTAAATGAATATATCCAAAAAACTCCGATTTCTCGGAGTTTTTTATTTTTTCCATAAATTGACAAATCGATATTTTATATAGTATAATAATTAAACTCATCTTGTGGCCGAGGAGGCCTATTTTTTATGAATCCCGTCACATAACAAAGACCGGCAATTCCTAACCGAAACCGAAGTTACACCTAAACAATTATGAATACTAAACTAAAACGTCCACTAATTAATAAGCAAGGAATTGCGTTCGCTTCGCAGTCTTTGTTATGTGCGGGATGAAAATACGCAACATCGCAATCATTGCCCACGTTGACCATGGCAAGACTACCCTGGTGGATACCCTGCTTAAGCAGTCGGGTACTGACCTCGGCAAACTCAGCCAGCAGGAACAAATTATGGATTCCAACGAGCTTGAACGGGAGCGCGGGATTACAATTTTCTCCAAAAACGCCGCGGTAGTTTACAGCGACACGAAAATCAATATTATTGACACTCCCGGCCACGCGGATTTCGGCGGTGAGGTGGAGCGGGTACTGAATATGGCGGATGGCGTATTATTGCTCGTTGACGCCCAGGAAGGGCCGATGCCGCAGACCCGGTTTGTTTTAAAAAAAGCGCTGGCGTTCGGACACAAAATTATCGTGGTTATAAATAAAATTGATAAGAAAAACGCCCGCGTAAATTATGTTCTGGATAAAATCATTGAACTTTTTATCGAACTCGGCGCCAATAATGAACAGCTGAATTTTCCGATTATCTACGCCGCCGCCAAACTCGGCAAAGCCGGACACACGCCGGAGCTGGAAAAAATGACGGACGTGAAACCGCTTTTTGAAACTATCCTGGAGCATATTCCGGCGCCGAAAGTGACGCTGGACGCTCCGCTCCAAATGATGATTGTTTCCGTCGCTTACGATAATTACAAAGGAAAAATCGGCATTGGCCGGATTTACCAGGGCAACATTAAAAACGGGCAATCCGTCGCCCACATTAACCGCGAAGCCGCCGCCAATCCCGCTCCGGGAACCGCCTATAAAATGGTAAAACTGACCAGCTTAATGACTTTTGTCGGATTGAACCGAGTAGAAACCCAATCCGCCGAAGCCGGCGATATTGCCGCCGTAGCCGGAATTGAAAATATCAACATCGGCGACACGATTGCCGACGCGGATAATCCCATGCCATTACCGCCGATCCAAATTGAAAAACCGACGGTGAAAATGATTTTCAGCGTCAACAACTCTCCCTTCGCCGGACTGGAAGGCCAATACTGCACTTCCCGGAATCTTAAAGAACGCTTAGAAAAAGAATTAGACAATGATGTCGCTCTTCAAGTTGTCGATGGAAAATCTCCAGACGAATTTGTCGTTAGCGGACGCGGCGAACTACACCTCGGTATTTTAATTGAAAAAATGCGGCGGGAAGGATACGAACTCCAAGTTTCCCGGCCGGAAGTGATTATGAAAGAAGAAAATGGCAAGACCACTGAGCCGACTGAAGATGTTTGGATTGAAGCTCCGGAAAAATATTCAGGGACGGTTATTGAAAAAATGAGCAATCGCAAAGGCGTGATGAAAAATATGCACGTAGAAAACGGTATCGGATTTTTCCATTTCTTTATCCCGACCCGCGGCTTAATCGGATTTCGCAATGAATTTTTAATTGAAACCAAAGGCCTGGGAATCATGAACAGCTTGTTTGCCGGCTATTTTCCGAAATTTGAGGACATCCAGACCAATCCCCACGGCTCCCTGATAGTCCACGAAAGCGGCACTACTACCGCCTACGGCCTGCTCAATTCCCAGGAACGCGGTGAAATGTTCGTCGGCCCTGGCCTTAAGGTATATGAAGGCCAAATAGTCGGTCAAAATGCTAAAAACGCTGATTTGGCGCTCAATGTCTGCCGGGCTAAACAATTAACCAATTTTCGGACAAAAACCTATGCCGTAACCGATGATTTAATTCCCCCACGCCAAATGTCCTTGGAACAATGCCTGGAATATCTTGGCGACGATGAACTCCTGGAAGTTACGCCGCAATCCTTGCGCCTTAGAAAAAGAATCCTTAAAAATGCCTTGAGAAAATAGTTTAGAAAACCATACTATTAACTTATCTGCATTACACACTTGCGCAAAAATTCAAATTAAGTTATAATCTAAAATAATATGATTACTATTACTTTTAATCGAGGGCTGTCAATTCTGTTATTAGCAGTTTTATTGACGGTCGGCGCGATATTTTTAAATAATAAAGCAGTCGGCGAAGAAGGCGGTCGGAAAATTGTCATCTGGCAAACCGGCTTAAATGAAGTCGCTAAGGCCACCTTGCTTGCTAAACATGGCGGAGTTAAATTAAAAGACCTCTCTTTGGTGAATGGCTCGGCGGTTTGGCTGCCGAATAAGGCCTCGGAAAAAGCTTTGGGCCGCGGACCCGGAATTTTGCGGGTAGAAGATGATATTTTAGTATCGGCTTTGGGTAAGCCAAGTAATTTAGGCAAGACGCCGGCTCCCCAACCAGTGCAATCGCTCCCGTGGGGCGTGGATAGAGTTGACGCCGAGTTGGTGTGGCCAGGAGGCAACACTGCCGATCCCGTTAAAGTCGCCGTTGTAGATACTGGTATTTCCAAAGATCATCCTGATTTGCAGGTTCAAGGCGGCTATAACGCCATTAATCCGACTAAAAGCTGGAATGATGATAATGGCCACGGTTCCCATGTTGCCGGCACTATTGCCGCTCTTAATAATACAATCGGAGTAGTTGGCGTTGGCCCGGCAGTGGATTTACTCGCGGTTAAAGTTTTAAGTCGTAGCGGCTCCGGCTTTCTCTCCGATGTAATTGAAGGAATCCAATGGGCAATGAATAACGGCGCTCAAGTGATTAATTTAAGTTTAGGTTCTTCTTCAGGCAATCAGGCAATGCACGACGCGGTTGCCGCGGCTCACAATGCCGGAGTAGTCGTGGTAGCGGCAGCCGGAAACAGCGGCGGAGCAGTTATTTATCCAGCCGCCTATCCGGAAGTAATCGCGGTTTCAGCCACTGATTCCAATAATCTTTTGGCTTCGTTCTCCAGCCGCGGTCCGGAAGTGGACTTAGCCGCTCCCGGCGTTGATGTTTATTCAACCTATAAAGGCACCGGCTACGCAACGCTTTCCGGGACTTCCATGGCCGCTCCGCACGTAACTGGCGCAGCTGCTTTGGTCCTAAACACACCAGTTGGAACTTATGATACTGATGCTGATGGCGCTTGGGATCCGTCCGAAGTTCAGCAAAAACTTCAAGACCGCGCCACGGACTTAGGCGATGCCGGGTTTGATAATCTTTTTGGCTGGGGCTTGGTGAATGCTTATAACGCGGTACAACCATAAAATCTTTACTCGGAACGAAAAATAATGTAAAATAAATCGAGCATCAAAAATGCTCGATTTATTTTTGCCGGGTCGTCTAACGGTAGGACATTAGCCTTTGAAGCTAAGTATCTTGGTTCGATCCCAAGCCCGGCAGCACCAGTCAACGAGTATCGAGGGACCACCTTGCGTCAGTTTACCCTGAGTTTGTCGAATGGGTTCTAGACCGAGGCTTTTAATATTATTTTCACAACAGATTTTTAAAAAAATGGTATTAATGTTAATATAAATACATGAAAAATTTCGTTCGTCTTTTGCTTATTTTTACCATTAGCTTATCGCCGTTAGCTTTAGTTTTGGCGCAAACCACAACTCCAGCTGCAACCAGCAGTGAAATAACTATTGAACGACTGGGACAGCAAATTAAATCGCTGCTAGCTCAAATAGAAGATCTAAAATCCCAAGTTGAGGCAGTCAAAACCGAACTCAAATTTACCAAAGCTCTTCAACGAGGAATGACTGGCAACGATGTCAAAGAACTGCAAGAATTTCTCAAAAAATTCCCTGATATTTATCCCGAGGGATTGGTAACCGGCTACTTCGGACCCTTAACCGAAACAGCCGTGAAAAAACTTCAAGAGAAACAAGGTATTGAAACAGTTGGCGTTGTCGGCCCTAAAACGCTTACCAAAATAAATGAATTGTTATCGGAAGGAGCCGGAGCTTCTGGCGTTACTCCGCCGGGTCTTTTAACTGCGCCGGGAATCCAAAAGAAAATTGAAGCTACTGTAGCCACGACACCGCCAGCAACAACCGTCACGCCTTTAACCGCTACTGCAACTACTCAAGCAACGGCTGCGGCCATTAGCGCGACCGCAACTCCGGCCTCAACTGCTTCACTAGTAACCACAATTACCTCCTTACCGGAAAAACCTTGGGACGTAACTGTCAGCGGTTCTGACTATATTGTT
>MHJM01000029.1:7473-9683 GCA_001818705.1 Candidatus Harrisonbacteria bacterium RIFCSPLOWO2_02_FULL_45_10c | reverse complement strand
TCTCTGTCGTTTTTCAAAAGACACAGTGTTCTCTGTAAAAAGACTCCTCCGGGAGTCTTTTTCTTTACGACTAATTCAGTAAAGCAAAACTATTTTTAAGCCAACGTTGTAGTTAGCTTATTACGGAAAAACATTTTAAATAAATGAGAAAATAAGTTATTATATTGCGATGAGGCTGTTCAATTTTCTATTTGACCCGCTAAAGGACGCTAAGCGCCTGGTTGCGGAAGTTAATGATTTAGAAAAATCAGTCACCGGCTTGACCGCCGAGCAATTAGCGGAGCAAAGCGAGAAGTTGCGGCACCGCGCGCGAACCGGCGAAGCGCTGGATAGGCTATTGCCGGAAGCCTTTGCTTTGATCCGGGAAGCCGCTAAAAGAACCCTGAGCCAGCGGCATTTTGACGTTCAGCTTATCGGCGGCGTTATTTTGCATCAGGGGAAAATAGCGGAGATGTCTACTGGCGAAGGCAAAACGCTTGCGGCAACCGCGCCGGTATACTTAAATGCGCTGTCCGGCAAAGGCGTCCATGTTGTAACCGTAAACGAATATCTGGCGAAACGCGATACGGTTTGGATGGGCCAGATTTACAGCGCTTTGGGCTTGCGCGTCGCTTGCTTGGTTCATGAAGGCGCGCGGATATACGACCCGGAATATATCGCTCCCAACGCGGAAAAATTTATTGATAAAGAGCGGGATACCACTGGCAGTTTTTTGATTCAGGAGGAATATCTGCGTCCGGTTTCCCGGACCGAGGCGTATCAAGCCGATATTACCTACGGCACCAATCACGAATTCGGTTTTGATTATCTCCGCGACAACCTGGTTTATGGGAAAAACCAGCAAGTGCAATCCGGCCGGCGTTATTTTGCCATTATTGACGAGGTAGACAGCATTTTAATCGATGAGGCGCGGACGCCGCTGATTATTTCCGCGCCGGACGTGGAATCCAGCGACGCTTACCGGACTTTTTCGCGGCTGGTCGGAACGCTGGCCGCCGGCAAAGATTACACGGTGGACGAAAAATACCGTTCGGTGGAAATTACCGAATCGGGAATTAATCAAGTGGAAAAAGCGCTCCGGATTAACAATATTTATGACCCGGAGCACATCCGCTGGACGCATTATCTAGAAGAGAGTCTGAGGGCCCACGCGCTTTTTAAAAAAGACAAAGATTACGTCGTAAAAAATAACGAGATTATCATCGTTGACCAGAATACCGGGCGATTGATGCCCGGGCGGCGGTATTCCGGCGGATTGCACCAGGCGATTGAGGCGAAAGAAGGAGTGCGGGTGCAGGAAGAATCGCGAACTTATGCCCAAATTACGATTCAGAATTATTTCCGCTTGTATGAAAAATTGGCCGGCATGACCGGCACCGCCCAGACTTCGGCGGAAGAGTTTGATAAAGTTTATAGCTTGCCGGTGGTGACGATTCCCACCAATAAGCCAATTATCCGAAAAAATATTTCTGATGTCGTCTATAAAACTGCCGATGCCAAATACCGGGCGGTGGCTGAAGAGATCAAGAAACGGCAAACCGCCGGACAGCCGGTGCTGGTTGGGACGATTTCCATTGAAAAAAATGAACTGCTATCGCGGTATCTGAATAATGCCGGAGTCCGCCACGAGATTTTAAACGCTAAAAATAACGAACGGGAAGGAGCGATTATTGCCCAGGCGGGGCGGCCGGGAGCGGTGACGATTGCCACCAATATGGCTGGCCGAGGCGTGGACATCATTCTTGGCGGTAATCCGCCGGATATAATGGAAAGTGAAAAGGTAAAATCTTTGGGGGGATTACACGTGATTGGCACCGAGCGGCACGATGCCCGCCGCATTGACAACCAATTGCGCGGCCGCGCCGGCCGGCAGGGTGATCCTGGTTCTTCCCAGTTTTTCCTGTCTTTGGAAGATGATTTATTGCGGATTTTCGGCGGCGACCGCATTAAGAGCTTGATGCAGACTTTGAATATCCCGGAAGATATGCCGATTGAATCCGGAATGATTTCTCGGGCGGTATCCCAGGCGCAGGCGCGGGTAGAGGGATTCAATTTTGACGCCCGGAAACATTTGCTGGATTACGATAATATTTTAAACAAACAGCGATTGCTGATATACGAAAAACGCCAGAAGCTTCTGGAAGACAGCGCCCATCCGCAAGTATTATCCATGCTGGATCTTTTTTGGATGAACCATCTGGAAAATATGG
>MHJM01000029.1:5003-7419 GCA_001818705.1 Candidatus Harrisonbacteria bacterium RIFCSPLOWO2_02_FULL_45_10c | reverse complement strand
TGGGAGAAATGACCCCTGCCCATGCGGAAGCGGGAAAAAGTGGAAAAAATGCCATGGGAAATAATTTACACTGCGCTTGGGTCGGTAAAAAGAATAAACAGGGTTTTCAGGATTATTTTAATATCCAGCCCAAAGGATTGATTTTTTATGTAAGCGCTATCATATTCCAGTTCTTTTAAAAATGGCAAACTGGAGGCGCCGTTTACTTGGGATAAACCGGTAATGCCGGCTTTGGCTAATTCTAGGTGCCGGTATTGTTCTGGATATTGCGCTATCTCCTCCGGTTCGTGCGGCCGCGGCCCGACCAGCGACAGTTCGTTTTTTAAGACATTGAGAAATTGCGGAAACTCGTCAATCCGGAATTGGCGCAGTATTTTTCCGACCCGAGTCACACGTGGGTCGTTTTTGATCTTAAAAAACGGCCCGCCCTTCCGTTCATTGAGCGGCGCCAGATGGTTAAACTTCCATTTGTGAGAATTGGAAATCATTGTCCGGAACTTATAAACCTCAATAATTTTACCGCGGCTGATTCTTTTTAATTTT
Organism: Candidatus Harrisonbacteria bacterium RIFCSPLOWO2_02_FULL_45_10c; assembly: GCA_001818705.1. Taxonomy (GTDB): domain Bacteria; phylum Patescibacteriota; class Minisyncoccia; order UBA6257; family 02-FULL-45-10c; genus 02-FULL-45-10c. The sequence goes on along the minus strand of MHJM01000029.1, from coordinate 6,876 downwards.
ATAAGAACCGGTCCGGGAGAATCGGCAACAATTGCCAATCCAATTATCGGTGTAAGGAGCAAAAAAACAGTTATCCCCAGCAAACTGCCCACAATATCCGCAATTCGTTTTATAATTTGATATGCCGTCACATAGGTATTTTACGCCGATCGCATGAAAGTTGCATTAGCCCACGATTATTTAAATCAATACGGGGGAGGAGAGCGGGTATTGGAAACGCTGGCGGAAATTTTTCCGGAAGCGCCGATTTACACGCTTTTTTACAACCAGGAAAAAACCCGGAATCGATTCCAGGGCAGAGTAAAGAAAACTAGCTGGCTTGACCGCAGTTTCGTCGTCGATAATCATCGTGGATTTATTCCGCTGATGCCGCTCGCCGCCTCCTCAATGCGGGCCGGCGATGATTATCCGGTAATTGTTTCTTCCAGCGCCGGTTATAGCAAAGCCATCCGCCACCATCCGAACGCGGTTCATATATCGTATTGCCATACGCCCTTGCGCTATGCCTGGGAATTTGAAAAATATATCAATTGGAATCCGGTTTTGAAATACCTGGCGATGCCGGTCGCCTGGTATCTCCGCCGGTGGGATCGGCTGGCCGGCCAGCGGCCGGATATTCTTTTGGCTAATTCCCGTTATATTGCCGATAAAATAAAACAGTGCTACGGCCGCCCGTCGGAAGTGCTTTATCCGCCGGTGGATCTGAAAGTTTTTTACCGCGATAAGCGCGTTAAAAAAGCCGGCTATTTTCTGGCCGTCGGCCGCCTGCTCCACTACAAGCGTTTTGACCTGATTATCCAGGCCTTTAACAAGCTGAATTTACCGCTGCTGATTGTCGGCGATGGGCCGGAATCGGATAATCTTAAACAATTGGTGCGTTCGCCGAAAATCAAATTCCGGCCTTTTGCCGAAGAACCGGAATTGCGGACATTATACAATGGGGCGGAAGCGGTGATTTTTCCCCAAGTGGAAGATTTCGGATTGGTGGCGGCGGAAGCGCTTGCCTGCGGCACCCCGGTAATCGCTTTTTCCCAGGGCGGGGCAAGGGAGATTGTGGAAAATGGCATTACCGGCTTATTTTTTCACCATCAGACGGTTGATGATTTGATGCTGGCAGTTAAAAAATTTTTATTGTGTTCATTTAATGAAACGGCGATGCGGAAATCAGCCCAGCGTTTTTCTAAGACTCGCTTCCAGAAGCGGATTTTGCAGCTGGTGGCGCAGGTTAATGCGGTGTGACAAAGTTATTGCTTTTAGTATAAAATCCTACGCATGCGGAATATACGCAATTTTTGCATAATAGCTCACATAGACCATGGGAAATCAACCCTTGCCGACCGCCTTTTAGAGATGACCGGGACTGTCGAGAAGCGCCGCATGAAAGAGCAATATTTGGACCAGTTAGAACTGGAACGAGAAAGAGGAATTACGATTAAAATGGCGCCGGTGCAGATGCGGTATGCGATCGGCGATGAGGAATACATTTTAAATCTGATTGATACGCCCGGACACACGGATTTTTCCTACGAGGTTTCCCGGGCGCTGGCCGCCGTAGAAGGAGCGATATTATTAGTGGACGCAACCCAGGGCATCCAGGCGCAGACCTTGGCGAATTTTCACTCTGCCAAGCGCGCCGGATTAACCATTGTCGGAGCTGTCAATAAAATTGATATGGATCCGGCAACGTTAAACGATGTCATTAAAGAAACCGCCGAGCTGCTGGAGGTGCCGGAATCGGATATTTTTAAAGTTTCCGGAAAAACCGGCCAGGGAGTGGAAGAGCTTTTGCAAGCAGTTATTAAAAAAGTTCCGCCCCCATTTTCTACAACTCAAGCGAGGAAGATTTTATCATCCCCGAAACCCCCGCAGCCGC
>MHJM01000029.1:3899-4897 GCA_001818705.1 Candidatus Harrisonbacteria bacterium RIFCSPLOWO2_02_FULL_45_10c | reverse complement strand
AAAGGAATTATCGCGGCCGTTAGAGTTTTCGGAGGTTCGATTGGCGCCGAGGACGAAGCATATTTAATCGCTTCCGATACCAAATTTAAAATTAAGGAACTTGGCCATTTTGTTCCGGAGCTGAAACCGGATCAGCGTTTAGAAAACGGTTTAATCGGTTATCTCGCCACCGGATTAAAGATTCCGGAGCTGCTTAAAATTGGCGATACGGTTATCAGCTACAAATCGCAAGTTAACGGCCGGCAATTAGCCCTTCCCGGCTACAAAGATCCCCAGCCGGTGGTTTTTGTTTCATTCTATCCGGAAGAGAGCGACGATTACGAAGATTTAAAAGTTGCTTTTGGGAAATTGAAGCTTAATGATTCCGCGCTTCGGTTTGAGGCGGATTTCAACGAATTTTTAGGCCGGGGCTTTAAGACCGGTTTTCTCGGGAAACTTCATTTTGAAATTACCGCCGAGCGTTTGGAAAAAGAGTTCCGCATCAAAACGGTCCACAGTTTCCCGTCGGTATCTTACCGGGTAAAAACCAGGCAAGGGGAGTGGCTGATAGTTAATAATCCAAAAGATTTTACCGGTGATTATCTGGAAGTCCAAGAGCCGATTGCGAAAGTGGAGATTCTGGTGCCGCCGCAATATCTTGGCTTTGTAATGCGGCTTCAGGATGTATTTCGGTTAAGCAATGTAGCAACGACGACTCTCGGTTCCGTGTTGGTGATTGCCGCCGATTTGCCGTTATCGGAATTAATCCGGGATTTCGATGATCAATTGAAATCGGTTTCCGCCGGCTACGCTTCTTTAAGCTACCAAGTGGCCGAATACCGGAAAACGGAAGTAAAAAAATTGGATGTGCTGGTAGCCGGCCATGAAATCAGCGGCCTGACCAGGATTGTCCATGAAGACGAGATAGAGCGGGAAGCTCGCCGGACGGTGGAAAGGCTCAAAGAACTGCTGCCGCACCAGCAATTTTCCCAATCGCTTCAATCAGTATCCGGTGGGAA
>MHJM01000029.1:0-3840 GCA_001818705.1 Candidatus Harrisonbacteria bacterium RIFCSPLOWO2_02_FULL_45_10c | reverse complement strand
CAGCGCGGCAAAGAACGCCTTAAGGAACGGGCGACCGGCGCTTCTAAGATTGACGTTCCGGCAAATGTCTTTAAAGAATTGTTGAAGCGATAAGAGATTATAGTCTATTATTGGGATATGAGAAGAATGCTGCTGATATCCATTTTTGCCGTCGTTTCGGTGCTTTCCTGGCAATTGTTCCAGCTGTATCGGCAGAATCATTCACTTTCAGCCGTGCTCGAAGACTTGAACGAACGAGTTGATAATTTTACCAAAGAAAACAAAGAGTTTTACGCGGATATCCAATATTTCTCCGAGCCGGAAAATCTTCTCAAAGAACTGCGGACACAGTTTAATTACAAGAAACCCGGAGAAAAATTGATTATTGTCGTGCCTAAAAAAGATTCCAACGCTTCAACTACTTCCCAATAATATGACCTATAAAAAATCATTGCTATTCTTTGCCGCTATCATGGTTTTTGGAGTCGCGGCTTACATGGCGCTTCATAATGGGCAATATCCTATTTCTATTGTTAATAGCCATATTATTACCGCTAGCACCGTTGAAAAAAATTTCGTCGCCTCGCTGACTTATCTGCAGAACGCGGCCTTAGTCTACCGGTCTAATCCGGCGCTGCTGGAAACTGCGGCCGCCCGCGGAGAGATAAAAAGAGCGACGCTGGATAAATTAATAACGGATGCGCTGATTTTAAGCGAGTTAAAGACTCGCGTCTCCGGAGAGGAAATTGATACGATAGCCGATACCAAGATTAATCAATTTCTTTACGAAAATTCCGACGTTGAGCGGGCGGCGCAGGCGCTTTATGGATTATCGCTGGCGGAGTTTAAGTCCCGGGTATTGATTCCCCAGGCTTATCGGGAAATTCTGGAGGGCCGGATGTTTTTAGCCAAAGAAGATTTTGGCGCCTGGCTTTCGGAAGCGAAGCGCTCGGCGCGAGTCTTGGTTTTTATTTCCGATTTGGAGTGGACAGGAGAACAGATAAGCATTAAAAAATAGAGATGCGAGTGTAGTATAGTGGTAATACATAACCTTCCCAAGGTTAGGTCGTGGGTTCGATTCCCATCACTCGCTCCAAGATTAAGTTGAGAATATTTTTTAATTATTATATAACTTTCTCTTAGTTTATTTTTGCATTATCATATTAATACGGCAGATCTGCCTGCCGGCAGGCAGGGCAGTCTTTCGAATTTTGATTTATAATTTATTTACGCCGAATTAGTTCAGTGGCAGAACACTACTTTCGTAAAGTAGAGACGTGAGTTCGATTCTCACCTTCGGCTCCGAAATTATGGAAAAACCATTAAAAGAATTAAACGGACCCTACGATAAAGGCCACGCGCACCTGGCTGTTTTTCCTGGCGTCGGCGGAGAAGACGCGAAAGACTGGGCGAATATGCTTTTGGGCATGTATGTTAAATACACTCAAAAGCGCGGTTGGAAAACAGCCCTGATCGACGATCGCGCTATCGATATCCGGGGAGAATATGCTTACGGATTTTTAAAAAAAGAAGCCGGCGTGCACCGGCTGGTCCGCATTTCTCCTTTTGACGCGAAACAATTACGGCACACATCTTTTGCCTTAGTGGAAGTGGTTCCGGAGTTACCACAGCTGGAACTTAATAAATTAGCAATTCCGCCGGAAGATTTAAAAGTAGAATTGTCCCGCTCCAGCGGTCCCGGCGGGCAGAATGTTAATAAGCGGGAGACGGCGGTTCGGATAGTCCATCTTCCTACCGGCATTGCTGCTGCCTCCCAGGCGGAACGTTCCCAGCCGCAAAACAAAGAAAAAGCCCTGACGCTTTTAAAAGCCAAGCTTTTTAAGCTTATGGAAGCGCGCCAGGAGAAAGAATTAAAAAATCTTCGCACTCAGGTAAAGCCGGAGTGGGGAAATCAGATCCGGTCGTACGTTTTGCATCCGTATCAGCAGGTGAAAGACCATCGGACTAAAGTAGTCCATCATCAGCCGGAAAAAGTTTTAAGCGGCGACCTTGATAAGTTCATTGAAGCCGAGCTACAATTATAGGAACGTAACCGCTTTTTAAATAAAATAACCACATGATCGCCTTTCAAAATGTTTCCAAGGTGTACAACGACCATTCCGTAGCTTTGGATGGGGTGAATTTTACGATCAATCCGAATGAATTTGTTTCAATTGTCGGAAAAAACGGCGCCGGCAAATCGACGATTATAAAATTATTAATCGGCGAAGAAAGGCCTACTAAGGGAAGGATTCTTTTTGGTCCTTACGAAGTGAATAAATTAACATCCGGAGAATTGCCGGAACTGCGCCGCCAAATCGGTATCGTTTTCCAAGATTTTCGCTTATTAGCTAAAAAAACCGCCTATGAAAATATCGCTTTTGCGCTGGAAGTGGAGGGCCGGCCACAATCGGAGATTGAGGATTTTGTCCCGCAAGTTTTGGACATGGTCGGGCTTTCCAACCGCGCCTATAATTTTTCCCACGAGCTGTCTGGCGGGGAAAAACAGCGGGTAGCGATTGCCCGGGCAATGATTCATCGTCCGGCGGTGATGGTCGCTGATGAGCCGACTGGCAATTTGGATCCTCTGAATACGGCGGAAATCATGAAATTGCTTTTAAAAATCAACGAGCTGGGCACCACGGTTATTTTAGTGACGCACAACAAAGATATCGTCAATGCGGTCCATCGTCGTGTCATCAGCATTGATAATGGTAGAATTATACGTGATGAAGAAAATGGGAAATACGTTTTGGCATAAATTGGGAATATAGGTTTTATATGGCAACGACACTCGCACGCATTATTAAATACGGCCTTCAGGGATTTTCCCGGAATGTCCTGCTGTCGTTCGGGACGGTGGCGGTGATGACGCTTGCCCTTTTTGTATTTTTAGGGCTAAGTATTTTCGGAATTTTAGCCGACACATCGCTAACAATTCTCCGGGATAAGATTGATATCAGCGTTTATTTCAAGCCGGCTTCATCGGAAGACGATATTTTGCAGGTGAAGCGTTCTTTGGAAAGCCTGGCGGAGGTGAAGTCCGTGGAATATATTTCCAGAGACCGGGCACTGGGGATTTTTAAAGAGCGCCATCAGGACGACGAAACGATTTCCCAGGCAATCACTATTCTTGAAGAAAATCCGCTTTCCGCGTCAATTAACATTAAAGCCCATGATCCGCGGGAATATCCGGTCATCACCGCTTATTTGAATAATGAAAATCTTTCCGATCTGGTCGACCAGGTTACTTATAACCAAAACCAATTGGTTATCAATCGGCTGGTCAGCATCGTTCAGACTGCCCAAAGAGCCGGCATCACTCTTATCGTAGTATTATCGGTCATCGCTGTTTTTGTAACGCTGAATACGATTATGCTAGCAATTTATTCAACCCGCGATGAAATCGGCATTATGCGGCTGGTGGGCGCCTCCAATAAGTTTATCCGCGGCCCGTATATTGTTCAGGGGGCGTTATACGGCCTGCTAGGCGCTGTTTTCAGCGTATTATTAATACTCCCGCTAGTTTATGCCGGAACACCTTATATTTCCGTGTTAATGCCGGAAATGAATCTTCAGAGTTATTTTTATCGCCACTTGCCGTCGCTGCTGGGATACCAGATTCTTTTCGGAATTATTTTAGGAACCGTTTCCAGCTATATCGCCGTCCGGCGATACTTAAAAATATAGGGCTTAAAAGTATAGCGTACTTCCCACTAAACCGATAAGGACGAAGGTAATGACCGCGATCGCGGCTATTTTTTGGATAAGTTTTTTATTCATTATTTTTTTATAATAATACATTTTTAAAAAAAAGAAAACCCAGCACCTTTTGTTTGAAAAGGTGCTGGGTTAAAAGTT
>MHJM01000028.1:4412-6548 GCA_001818705.1 Candidatus Harrisonbacteria bacterium RIFCSPLOWO2_02_FULL_45_10c | reverse complement strand
TGATGATGATTCTATCAGCCGGATCGGCCAGTGGCCGTGGCCACGGGCCGTATTCGCGGAAGCATTTTCTAAATTAAACAAAAAACCGCCTCGGGCAGTCGGGCTGGATGTTATTTTTTCCGAACCTTCCAGGGTCGGCGGCAGTGATGACGGCGCCTTATCAGAAGTTCTGAAAAATATCTCTTATCCGGTGGTTATGCCGATTGAGGCGTCGCCGCTAACTATTGGGAAAAATGGGGAAGCAACTGCGGTAAAAACGGTTTCTCCGATTGATATTATTAAAAATAATCCTACGGTAACCCTCGGCCACGTTAATTTAATAACCGACAAAGACGGTGTGGTGCGGAGATTTCCGCTTTCTTTTATCAACCAGCCAGATAGCGATAAATTCCTTGCTTTTTCTTATGAAATTTTAAAACAATCAGCCGTACCAGTTGTTGACGGGCAATCTTTATCGGCCATATCCCGAATTGCCTATAGTTCGCCGCCCGGGTCCATCAAGCGCATTCCTTTTTGGCGGGCGCTTTCCGATGAGGCGGTAGATTTAGAAAATAAGATTGTCTTGATCGGCGCCACCGCTCCGGATTTGCACGATGAACAGCTAACCCCATTTTCCCGAGGTACGGCGATGGCTGGCGTGGAAATTCAGGCGAATATCGCTAATATGCTTATTTCCGGTTATCGGCTAATGCCGTTATCCGGCCCGGCGATGCTGGCGTGGCTGTTCGGAGCGGCGCTACTGCCAGCGGTTATTTTCATGGTCTGGCGCCGGTCGTTAGCGCCGCTTTTTATAAATATTATTTTTGGCATCGGCTATTTGATTCTGATTATTTTATTTTTTGAACGCGGTCTGGCTGCCAATCTGCTGCATATTAACTTCGCCTGGATACTTTCTACCGGCTCGCTGTTCGGTTACCGGTATTTCGTCGGAGAAAAAGAGCGGCGGGAAATAAAACAGGTATTCTCCAAATATGTTTCCAAGGATGTCCTGAATGTTATTTTGCAAGACCCGTCCAAATTAAGTTTGGGGGGCACGGAAAAAGAAATAACGGTATTTTTCTCCGATATCCGCGGCTTTACCACGCTTTCGGAAAAAACCACGCCGCAGGAATTAGTGCGGATATTGAACAGATATTTTACCGTTATGACGGAGGAAGTTCTGAAAAACGGCGGCGTTCTGGATAAATACATCGGCGATGCCATTATGGCTTTCTGGGGAGCGCCGCTGGATGATCCGAAGCAGGCGGATAATGCGTTTCGGGCATCGCTGGCGATGGTTAAAAAACTCCAGGATTTTAACGCGGAGCTGACCGCCGCCGGCGACCCGGAAATTAATATCGGCATCGGCTTATACACCGGTCCGGCGATTGTCGGCAATATCGGGTCGGAGATGCGATTTGATTATACGGTGATCGGCGACACGGTGAATGTCGCGTCGCGCCTGGAAGGGCTGAATAAAGAATATAAAACCCATATCATTATCGGCGAATCCACTAAGAAAAAAATTACCGGCGATTGGCCGTTTAAGTTTTTGGGATCAGCGGCGGTTAAGGGCCGGAAAGAACCGCTGAATATTTACACGGTAGACGGATATTAAATATTTATATTTCGCGCGATTTGTTATATTATATGAGTATGAAGATAAAAAGGCGCATTTTTTCTTTGATTAGCTCAATTTTACTGAGTTCGCTTTTTATTGTTCCGGCGTACGCTCACGAAACCGATTCCCGACAAAAATCTATTGATCCGGATCATGCCAGCCGGGAATATTTCCAAGCCAGCATTCAAAGCCTATTTTCAAAAATAAAATCCAATACTTCCAGCAACTCACTGCCGTTCCGCAATAAAAAGAGAATAATATTGCGGGTTTTGCCTAAGGTATATAGTGGAATCTAGTAAAATTTTATATTGTTGGGGCATTAAATATCGGTTATAATATATGGATTATGCCTCACAGCGGAATAAAAAAAATAAAAATAGTGGCGACGCTCGGCCCGGCCAGCAGCAGCAAAGAAATGATCCGGCAGCTGGCGGAAGAGGGCGTTAACGTGTTCCGCATCAATCTTTCCCATTCCCGCCTGGAGGAAGCGGTAGCGCTAGTAAAAAAAATTCGCGCCGTGGAGCGGAATTTTGTCC
>MHJM01000028.1:3959-4205 GCA_001818705.1 Candidatus Harrisonbacteria bacterium RIFCSPLOWO2_02_FULL_45_10c | reverse complement strand
GGGAGTAATCGCGACGGTGCTTGCCGGCGGAAACTTGCTTTCCAGGATGGGTTTTTCCGCTCATGGCTTGGCGGTAAAAAAGTTTTCGTTAACTGCTAAAGATAAAGCGGATATTAAAGGAATGGCGGCAGCCGGCGTGGATGCTTTGGCGGTATCGTTCGTGCAATCGGAAAAGGATATTGAATCGGTGCGGGCATTGCTGCCAAAAAATAAAAAGACGATGCTGATCGCGAAAATTGAAACGCT
>MHJM01000028.1:2026-3755 GCA_001818705.1 Candidatus Harrisonbacteria bacterium RIFCSPLOWO2_02_FULL_45_10c | reverse complement strand
GGCGGAAGTAACCGACGTTGCCAAAGCGATTTTGGACGGCACGGATGCCGTGATGCTTTCCGCGGAAACCGCCATCGGAAAGTTTCCGGTGCAGGTAATCAAGACGACCGTGAAGATTATCAAAGCCGCCATCCATCGGATTGCCATACGCGATTTTCCGGAAAATTCGTCGGTAACCGACGCGATCTGCGCTTCCACGGTAAAAATTGCCGACCAGATCGGCGCCCGTTTAGTGATTGTTTTCACTTTGACTGGCGATACGGCGATGCGGATTGCCCGCCATCGCCATCAGCAGCCGATTGTCGCGCTTTCTCCGGATCCGGCGACGGCCCACCGGCTTAATTTCTCCTGGGGAATTTCTCCGGAGTACATGGTCATGAAAAAAAATCTGAACGGCATTATCGCGGCGGCTAAAAAAGTCGCCGCCAATAACCGGGTGTTGAAACTTTCCAAAGGCGAGCTTTTTGTTATCTGTACCGGCATTCCATTTACCCGCGCCGGAGCGGCCAATCTTGTGTTAGTGCAAAAAGTTTAATTTTAAATAATTCAGTGAAATTGCTTATTATCGGAGCCGGGGAGTTGGGCAGGGCAGTCAGCGCCGTATTGCGGAAAAATAAAAATCTCAGCATTTGTTTTTGGGATAAAGATGAGTCAAAGATTCCCGGAGAAAAACCCTTGCCAGAAAATGTCGCGGACAGCGATATAATTTTTCTCTGCATCCCTTCCTGGTCAATCCGGCCGGTATTGTCTTCGATAGTTCCGGAATTGCCGAAAAAAACCGTTATTGTTTCTTTTGCTAAAGGCGTGGAAGCGGAAAGCATGCAGACGATGGATGAAGTATGCGCGAGCGTTTTGCCGGACGGCCAGTCTTGGGTAGTCTGCGGTGGGCCGATGATCGCCGAAGAGCTGGCGGCCGGAATGCCGGCCCGCGGCATTCTTACCTGTAAAGATAAAAATATTTTCTCTGCCATTGCCGATATTTTTAGCGGAACATCAGTGCAATTGGAATATAGCGATGACGTGCGGGGAGTTGCCTGGGCGGGAGTTTTGAAAAATATTTACGCATTGGCGTTAGGCGTTGCCGATGGCTTGGGATGGGGCCGAAACCAGAAGAGCTGGCTGGTTACCGTCGCACTCCGGGAGATGTTGGAAATCATCCGGATTTTCCGCGGCAAAAAAGAAACCGTGCTTGGATTAGCGGGATTAGGCGATTTAATCGCGACCGGATTCAGCAATTATTCCCGGAATCGCGAAGTCGGGGAATTGTTAGCCCTAGAGCGTCCGCACGGGCTAGCCGGCGGAAAAAATAATGATTTGCAATCGGAAGGAATGGCGGCAATCGGAACCGTAATAAAACTTTTCAGCGGAGATGTGGGACATTACCCGATTTTAAATGGTTTGCAGAAGATTGTTTCCGGCAGCGGCGAGGCAAGACAGATTTTCAGGGAAATGATAAACTGATTTTAGTTATTTTATACGGCAGGAGTATCGGGTGCTGAAAATCATCGTTCCAGTTTTTGCTTTTATAGCTATAATGTTTGGAACAGTGGATCAAATACGATTGCTTTTAAAATATAAAGATTCAAGAGCCGTTTCTCTCATTCGTACATTATTGGCAATGATCGGTTCTGTTTTGTGGATATTTTACGCTTGGCAGATAAAAAATTTTTTGCTCGTATATGTTAATTTGACCGGTTTTATATTGGCATTGGTGTTAGTGATTATCATT
>MHJM01000028.1:845-1982 GCA_001818705.1 Candidatus Harrisonbacteria bacterium RIFCSPLOWO2_02_FULL_45_10c | reverse complement strand
TTATTTTTTGATAAAGCAATGTACCATATTCTTATGGTTGTGATTCTGGATAGTATCCGCAGCACTTATAACGTCGGTTCGATTTTTCGGACTGCCGACGCCGCCGGCGTTGAAAAAATATATTTATGCGGCATTACGCCTCAGCCGATAGACCGATTTGGCCGGCTAAGGCCCCAATTTACAAAAGTTTCCTTAGGGGCGGAAAAAACCGTGCCATGGGAACGGGTAAAAAGCGCGAGCGCGCTGATTGATCGGCTAAAAAAAGAAAAGTATCACATCATTGCCGTTGAGCAAGACCGGAGAGCGGTGGCGTATACCAAGTTTCGGGCGCCGAAGAAAACGGCAGTCATATTCGGCAATGAGGTATCGGGCATTTCCAATCCGATTTTGAAAAAAGCTGATAAGATAATAGAAATCCCGATGCGCGGTAAGAAAGAATCGTTAAATGTTTCTGTGGCCGCCGGAATTATAATGTTTTCAATTTTATATTCATGAAACGTATTAAAAAAATATTTTTGATGACCGGATTATTTTTCGCGTTTGTTGTTACTAGCGTTATTTTTACGTTTATTACGGCAAAATATAAAACTACAAAAGTAAAAATAGGCGATACCGTATTTTCGGTTGAGGTTGCCGAAACGGTTTCTCAAAAAGCCAAAGGATTATCGGGTCGGAAAGGGCTTGGTAATAATCAAGGAATGCTTTTCGTTTTTAATTCATTTAGCGAACCAAGTTTTTGGATGCTGGGCATGAAGTTCCCGATTGATATTATTTGGATTAAGGGCGGCCGGGTTGCCGGTATTGAGCGGAACATCCCCGCGGATTCTTTAGATTTGTATTATCCGCCGGAGCCGATTGACCGAGCTCTGGAAATTAGCGCCGGTTTGTCGGAAAAATTGAATATCCGTATCGGCGATGCCCTGGAAGTAAAATAATATTTTATGGATAAAGAGCAGAAAAAAATTTTTGGGCTCCGGAAAAATGTATTTTTTTTGGGACTGGTAAGCTTATTCAACGATTTTTCGGCGGAAATGATGTATTCGGTGATGCCGGCATTTTTAACCGTTGTTTTGGGGGCGCCGCCGATATTTGTGGGATTTATCGAGGGCTTAGCCGACGCTTTGGCCAGTGTCTTAA
>MHJM01000028.1:371-807 GCA_001818705.1 Candidatus Harrisonbacteria bacterium RIFCSPLOWO2_02_FULL_45_10c | reverse complement strand
CGAAAAATTTTGGCGGTGCTGGGATACACAATTTCCGTTGCTACTCGCTGGTTTTTGGCGATAGTGGGGAATTTTTGGCAAGTTTTTGCCTTGCGGGCGATTGACCGGGTTGGCAAGGGACTGCGGGATTCGCCGCGCGACGCTTTGATTTCCGAATCGGTGGAGGCGCAAGAATCCGGAAAATCTTTCGGCTACCATCGGGCGATGGATACCGTCGGCGCGACGCTGGGGCCGCTGGCAGCGGTTTTTCTCCTGCCGGTTATTTTCAATGATTACCGGACGCTTTTTAAAATCAGTTTCGTGGTTGGAATTTTGGCAATCCTGACTTTTGTTTTCGTGCGGGACGTCCGGAAAGGGGCGGGCGGGAATCAAGAAACCGGCCAGCCGGATTCTGCGCCGCATCCGCCATTCACTTTTTCGCTGGCAGCTTACAGCC
>MHJM01000028.1:0-340 GCA_001818705.1 Candidatus Harrisonbacteria bacterium RIFCSPLOWO2_02_FULL_45_10c | reverse complement strand
TCTTTTCGGCTTGGGATTTATGCCGATTGCCCTGATGCTTTTAAAATCCCAGGAAGTCGGCTTAAACGGTTTTTCCATGCCGCTGATGTATCTTATCTATAATTTATCTTTTGTGTTGTTTGCGATTCCGGCCGGAAAATTAGCAGATCGGATCGGCGAGAAAAAAGTTTTGGCCGGAGGTTTTCTGGCGGCGATTCTGGGTTATCTGGATCTGGCTTTTTTCTCAACCGTGTTCGGAACGATCCTGGGATTTATAATTTTGGGTTTATATTCGGCGATGACCGACGGAGTGGAGCGGTCTTTCGCTTCCAAATTAGTTGCGCCGGACAAACTCGCGACC
>MHJM01000027.1:10537-10930 GCA_001818705.1 Candidatus Harrisonbacteria bacterium RIFCSPLOWO2_02_FULL_45_10c | reverse complement strand
TGTGCCTCCAATTGGGCTTTACCGTTTTATAAATGTTTTTGCGGTTTCTGTCACGAATCTTTTTAAAGAGCCGGCTGTTTGAGGAAAACATGTCCAGCAATCCTTTAGCCGACTGTTATCTGGCAGCACAGGAACGGCTCGCCAGCAGCCTGCATGCTGCACAAGAAGCATCGAGAAAAGCCTGTTCTGTCATAGAAAGAACCACGCAGCTCCTTCGGGCATATGATGCATTCTTCGCAGAAGCATTGGAGCACCGCCAGCTTTTTCCTTACGCTGCTTTTGCAGAGCCGATGGTTACTGGCCTCTCTGCACAGTTTGCCGACCTCGACTCCTCCCCTTATATTATGGATAGCCTCCTCTCTGGCGCTTTCTCCAGGCTGCAGCATCACACCC
>MHJM01000027.1:9594-10518 GCA_001818705.1 Candidatus Harrisonbacteria bacterium RIFCSPLOWO2_02_FULL_45_10c | reverse complement strand
CCGCCTGCATCGCCTTGCCGAACGGCATATCCAGCTGGAAGCCATTCCCACGCCGGCTCTCGACGGTAGAAAAGTTTTCCTGCCTTCAACAAAAGTGATCGTTCCGGCGCAAATTCCCGGCGACATCGGCTATCACGCCTATGCGCTGTTTTACTCTGTTCCTCGCCAAGAGCCTTTGCCTGATGAGGCAGCACCAGAAGGCCAACCGCAAACTATCGAGGAAGAAATGGAAAAAATGAGCCGACTGGTTTCTTCGCCCGTCGATATAGAGCAATTAACGCAGACGCCTTGCTTTACCGTCGAAGATGCCCTCGACCGCTATACCTGCTCCTCGGAACTATGCACGGTAGCGTTTGCCCAGAATGCAGAACTCTTCCCGCTGGCGGAAACGGCGCTGCCGATTGTCGTCGAGAAATATAGAAAAGCTGTAGCGCCTCCCGCCGAGAAAGGACTGGTATAGTTACGGAAAGTATATATAATTCAGCCTCTTCTCTCCGCTATGGTTGTCGAAGGGCTGCCACCGGGCATCGAAACGCTGCCGATTGCTCCCGACTTGCAGCCATTGATTGACATCATCCAGCCGTTCTTCTCCAAATTGAGCGTTCTTCTCGGCGGCATTTTTGGCGTCTACATCCTGTTATTACTCGTTCGCATCTATTACGAGCGGAAGCACGTCAGGCTCCTGCAAGATATGCGCTATGATCTCGATGTGCTGAATGAGCATTATGGATTACCGACGTCCAAGCAGCGTAAAGGATGGTTACGCCGAGTTTTCAGCTCGAGAAAAAAAAGTAAGAAATGAGGAAGTACAGCCAAAGGCTGTGAGCAGCGAGGAATTTAATGAGTCTTTCATCTCTTTTCCGAAGAACCATTTTCCCCGTCCAGAAACTGCAGCATCAGCTAAGACGAACTGAGGAAGAGAAA
>MHJM01000027.1:9206-9587 GCA_001818705.1 Candidatus Harrisonbacteria bacterium RIFCSPLOWO2_02_FULL_45_10c | reverse complement strand
AAGAACGGACGAGAAATGCGATCTCCTCTATCGCCGCAGCGCTCGAGATCCCTGTTGCCGCATACCGGCGCCAGATGCCTCTCGTTCTTTGCGAGCCGGCGCTTCTTGCCCATTTATCGACGGAAGCCTCGTATGCACCGTCTTTAAACAGCATCTCATACAGCTCGTCAGCAGTTTCCCAGTACACCGTCTTTGAGGAAGCGGGCCATTTTCTTCATGCTTCTTTTCTCGATGAGATTTTCCATTCTCGCTCTATAGAAGCTGACTCGGTAACCCATTTCTTTGCTTCCAGCAATCGGGAAACCGTCGGCTTTTTTTGTTCCCAGCTTTCCGGTGAAGAAAGAAAAGATACCTATATCGATTTTTGCCAGGACCAGACTC
>MHJM01000027.1:1935-9165 GCA_001818705.1 Candidatus Harrisonbacteria bacterium RIFCSPLOWO2_02_FULL_45_10c | reverse complement strand
TGCAGAAAAAAGCGGCGATTTTCTGTATAATCTCATTCGTTCCTCTCTCGAAGAATACCGCCCCCATTTTGAACGGCTGGCATCTCTTTCCCCGGCAACGCTGTACGCCGCATTCTTGCTCCAGCTTGAGGAGCAATGCCAACCAAACCCGCACGATGCGGGAAATGTGGCTCTTGCCCGGGATCCCGAGAAATTTTTTTCAGCATTGCCGCAGTCCAGCAAGCTCTTTTTTTGTCTTCCCGATGGGGTGCAAGAAGACTTGGGGTATCTGGCAGCCCTTTTTGAGCACGACGACTCTTTATTTAACGTCGTTCATCACCTTATTGGCTACGATCTCGGCGCAGCCCTCTTCCGACTGTATCAGGACGATCCCGTGTCCGGAAAGCAGCTGGTCAAAGAGTTTATGGAAGTGCCATCTGGGGAAGCCCTGCCCGCCTTTTTCGACATACAGCGGAAAGTGTCCGATGCTGGCTATTCCCCCCTGGAGCAGCTGGCGGAAATGGAGAAAAGTAAAGAGAAAGATGAATGACGTTTTATCCAGGCAAACCTTTTAAAGTGCTGAACCTTCTTTTCTGCTATGCGCTTTCAAGAGGAATTAGCAGAACGTATTGCAGCTGCTACGCAGCTTTCTGCAGAGAAAATTGCCGCCTTTTTGGAAATTCCCCCAGATAAAAAGCTCGGCGATTTTGCCTTTCCCTGCTTCTCTCTCGGGAAGAATCCGCATGAAGCAGCAGAGCAGCTGAAAGAAAAAGTACAGCTGCCGCCGTTCATTGCCAAAGCGGCTGTCATTGGGCCCTATCTCAATTTCTTTTTTTCCCTGCCGCACCTGGCAGAAGCGACGCTTACAGAAGTGTACCAGCAAGTAGACTTTTACGGCAAGCAGGACCTAGGAAAAGGCAAGAAAATTGTTCTGGAGTTCTCTTCTCCCAATATCGCCAAGCCTTTTGGCATTGGCCATTTGCGCTCCACGGTAATCGGCAATTGCCTCTACAAAGTGTTCAGTTTCCTGGGCTATGCGCTAATTAGTGTGAACCATCTTGGTGACTGGGGGACGCAGTTCGGGAAGCTTCTCGTCGCTTATAAAAAATGGGGCAACAAAGCGGCATTGGAAAGAGAGCCCGTGCAGCACCTGCTCGAGATATATGTGCGCTTCCACAAAGAAGCAGAGCAGCACCCGGAGCTGGAAGACGAAGCTCGCGAAGCGTTCAAGAAGCTGGAAGAAGGGGATAAAGCCTCGCTGGAGCTCTGGGAGCTGTTCCGGGAATTAAGCTTAGAAGAATTCCGGCGGTTCTATCGGATTCTCGACGTAGAGTTTGACACCTATCATGGCGAAGCCTTTTACAATCCGTTGCTGGATGAAACAGTAAAGAAGATGCAGCACAAAGATCTTGCTACGATTTCCGAAGGGGCGCTGATTGTTGATTTGCAGAAATGGAACATGCCTCCGCTGATGCTGCGCAAATCGGATGGAACAAGCATATACCATACCCGTGATCTTGCTGCGGCTTTTTATCGGCTGCGCCATTACAAGCCGATAAAAGTCATCTATGTAGTCGGCTCGGAGCAGAAGCTGCATTTCCAGCAATTGTTCAAAGTCCTCGAATTAGCCGGCGTCAAAAAAGATCTGTTTACGCACGTCGATTTCGGCCTGTTCCGCTTCCCGGAAGGCAAAATGTCGACGAGAAAAGGCAATGTTATCTTTCTGGAAGAAGTGCTGGATAAAGCAGTGGCACTGGCCCGGAAGGTCATAGAAGAAAAAAATCCGGCGCTGCAGCAAAAAGAGGAAGTTGCAAAGCAGGTGGGTGTTGGTGCCATTCTCTTTGCAGACCTCAGTGCGGACCGCGTTCGTGACGTCGAATTCAGCTGGGAGAAAATGCTCTCTTTCGAAGGCGAAACGGGGCCGTATGTGCAATATACCCATGCCCGTGCCTGCAGCATCTTGCGGAAAGCGCAGAAAGAACATAACCTCGGCGTTTCTCCGCTGGTGAACTTTGCGACGTTTAATCTTGAGGAAGAGCGGGCGGTGCTGGCGCTTCTGGCAGGGTTTCCTGACGTGCTGCAGAAAGTGGCAGAGACCTATAAGCCCCATCATCTGGCGCAGCATCTGATTGCTTTGTCGCAGGCGTTCAATGAGTTTTATCACAAATGCCCGGTTATTTCGGAGCAGATGCATACCATGAAAGGGCGCTTGTTGCTCGTGCAGTCCGTTCGGCAAGTTTTAAAAAACGGGCTGCAGCTCTTGGGCATGAAAGCGCCGGAGGAGATGTAAATTTCAGAATGACTATTTTTTTCATCACTGAAAATGAGAACAAAGTGCGGGAAGTGCAGCGTATTCTTCCCGACGTACAGCCCATTGCGCTGGAGCTCGATGAGATACAGGGCCTTGATCCTCTCAGAATCATCGCTGCAAAATTACGGCAAGCCACTGAGCAGCGCGATGGCGAGTTCTTTGTGGAAGATTCGTCGCTGTATCTGGACTGCCAGAACGGCTTTCCCGGGCCGTTGATCAAGTGGCTGCTGCAGGCAGTTGGGCATACCGGCATCGTCGAGCTGGTGCAAAAATATGGCAGCTCTCACGCTACGGTGAAAACCGTTATTGGCTACAGCGATCGCAAAGATATCCATTTCTTTGTCGGCGAATTGCATGGGCAGATTGTTCCTGCTCGAGGCAAAGAAGGCTTTGGCTGGGATCCTATCTTTCAGCCGGACGGTTTCCAGAAAACGATCGGGGAGATGGCGCCGGAAGAGAAAGCGCGCATCAGCATGCGCTCCAAAGCGCTGCAGGCTTTGAAAAAGCATCTGGAACTGGGTAGTATGAAAAAAGAATAAGTAACGTGAGAGCATGAGCCGTATAACTTCCAGCCCCCTCTGCCAGCTGAATGGCGGCTGCATGGGCTGCTGCGGACATACTTTTCCGTCGGTAAAAAAAGTGCAGCGGGCGGTGGAGAAAAACACCGAAGAGTTTCTTGCTGCTGCACCAGAAACGAAAGAAGAATTCCTGCAGTTCCGTGACCGCCGCCGGCCGATGGACCTGCGTCACGGCGTTTGTAGGAATGCGGTTTCTTTGCATGGCTGCGTGCTTTGCCCGCTGCATCCGGCCCGACATGACGGCGATGATCTGCGCCAAGGGCATTGTGACATCAACTATTTCTGTGCGACGGCCAAGAAGTTTGCACGGTGGACGAAAGAACGGCAGGATGCCTTTATGCGATTTATTACCGACAAGAAGCTGGATACGTTTACCTACTCGCTGCTGATGGATAAAGGAAAGTTGCTGTGGGAATTTGAGGGGAAAAAGACCGATAGCGGCACTTTGCTATCACGGAAACAATTCAAACCGCCGCAGCAAATAGCCGCTAAAAGCAATCTCAAAGACGGAAAGCACGATGCCGATGGCGGGAAAGAAGGCGAGTATATTTGCTGGCAGGGTATTGTAGGTGAGCAGGGAGTTCAGCATGAAGAAAATGATAAAGCCGAGAAGGTGATAGACAGGAAGGACATACGTTATTTTTCTCTGCTGCTGGTGCCAGAACGTAAAAAAAGCGGTGAGATTGAGCAGGAAGAATAGCACGGTGAGGATGGCCAGCCCATTCCAGTATGCTACGGGCGGCGTCAACAAAAATGGCAATATCCCATCAACGATGCCAAAGCAGCCAAAGAGCAGCGCCGCAATAAGGTAGAATTTTAGGAATCTCTTTTTGGGGGGCATGGACGAGAGATATTTTTAACGTTTATATGTTTTCTGCTCGGAATGTTTTTAAATAAAGCATTGATAAGACTTTTGTGGGCCTGTAGTCTAATGGATAGGACAACCGGCTTCGGTGTGCACTGGCGATGATATGAGCATAACGTGCGCGCAGGTAACCGGTTAATCGGGGTTCGAAAAGCAAGCAATCTTTGGAATAAAAATTGCTGTAAGAAAATCCTCGCAGGCTCAGTTTTTGAAATTTTGAAAGGAAGGTTTTTAAACTAAAAGACACCAGACAGGGGTATGCAACTGAAAACATTTATTACTAGTGGAAAATATGGTCCCTCAGGAAAATATGGTGCCTCAGAGTTGGAAGAAGAAATTAATGCTTTCCTGGCATCTGGAATACGCGTATCATTTCCACCAAAAATACAATATGATGCTGATGGTCTGTGGTGCGCAGCCATTTTCTATGAGCAGCCTTCTTCTCCGGGCATAAATGACGATGACCGTGCCCAGCGTTCGCTGACGTCAGAAGATGTGCAGAAGTCTGAGCGGATAACCGAAGAATATTGCAGCCGTATTGAGTACGTTGCTCTCCCTAAAGAAGTTAGGGAAAAACTTGAAGAGGGAGAAAAAGTTATTGCTGCTGGTGAAGCCGCTCTACGCAGGATGCAGGAGAAAGCGGGTACCGTTTATATTTCTGATAAACGCCGAAAATAGAACTATCCTATTAGTCAGCAACATCTTTAAATAAACCCCCTTCTTCTTCCCTTCCATGGTTCTCGAGAAACTCGGCGATTCGCTGAAGAACACGCTGAAGAAGATTACCCAAGCTGTTTTTGTAGATGATACCCTCATCAATGAGCTGGTGAAAGAACTGCAGCGGGCCTTATTGCAATCCGATGCCAACGTGCAGCTGGTGTTAGAACTCAGCAAAAAAATAAAAGAGCGGGCCAAGGAGAGCACGCCGGCAGGGATAACCAAGCGGGAGCAGCTCGTCACGATCGTCTATGAAGAGCTGACGAACTTTCTCGGCAAGGAAACCAAGGAAATCGCTATTACCAAAAAGCCCACGCAGATCATGCTTGTCGGCTTGTTCGGCAGCGGGAAAACGACAACGATGGGCAAGCTCGCAAAATTCTACAAGAAGCGCGGCTATAAAGTGGCAGTGCTGCAGACGGACACCTGGCGCCCGGCTGCGTACGACCAGCTGGAGCAATTAGCGCAGCAAGTCGGGGTGGATTTCTTTGGTCGGCAGCGGGAAAACGACAACGATGGGCAAGCTCGCAAAATTCTACAAGAAGCGCGGCTATAAAGTGGCAGTGCTGCAGACGGACACCTGGCGCCCGGCTGCGTACGACCAGCTGGAGCAATTAGCGCAGCAAGTCGGGGTGGATTTCTTTGGCATCAAGCGGGAAAAAGATCCGGTGCTGATCTATCAGGCTTTTGAAAAAAAACTGGAGCAATACGATGTGGTGCTTGTCGATACGGCCGGAAGAGATGCGCTTTCTGAAGAGCTGATTGAAGAGCTGAACCAGCTGCAAGCAGCCGTGGAAGCAGATGAGCGGCTGCTGGTGCTTTCCGGCGATCTCGGCCAGGCCGCACAGCAGCAGGCGAAAGCCTTCCATGATGTTTGCAACGTCACCGGTGTTATCGTCACCAAGCTGGAAGGCACGGCTAAAGGCGGCGGTGCCATTTCTGCCTGTGCAATTACCGGTGCGCCGGTCGTCTTTATCGGTGTGGGAGAAAAAATTGATGATCTGGAGCTTTTCCATCCTCAGCGTTTCGTGGGCCGATTGATCGGCATGGGCGATCTGGAAACGCTGCTGGAAAAAGCGCAGGAAGCTATCTCCGAAGAAACGGCTCAGGACTTGCAGGAGAAATTCCTGAAAGGCGAGTTTACGCTCATCGACTTATACGAGCAGATGAAAGCGCTGAAGAAAATGGGATCGCTCAAGAAGCTGATGAGCATGATCCCGGGCATGGGATCCCTGCAGCTGCCCAAAGAGATGATGGATGTGCAGGAAGGCAAGCTGGAAAAATGGAAATTTGCCATGGATTCCATGACGAAAAAAGAGCTGGAGAATCCGGATATCATCTCTGCGGAGCGGGCGGATCGCATTGCCGTCGGTTCTGGCTTGAAGATAACGGAAGTCCGGGAGCTCTTGAAGCACTACAAAGAATCCAAGAAGCTGATGAAGATGTTCAAAGGCGAGCAGGATATCGGCAAGCTCATGAAGCGCATGGGCGGCAAATTGCCGAAGGGGATGGGAATGTGAGGTGAGAAGATGAATTATGTTGATTTAAAAAAGGCGAATAAAGAAGTAATGGAAGAAAAGCGTTGGTTGCTATCGAAAACCTGCAGAAAGCAGGCAAAGGGCTGAGTGAAGAGATTGGCGCTCTCTTATTTGAACAGCGAAATCAAAGCCGGCTTCAGGGAACCGAGGCTCGCACGGTCTTTAATGAGCGGGTCCTGGCAAAAATAGAATTACGCTTTAAAGACGTGAAAGAGAAAGCTCATCTCTTGGTGAAGAAAAAGAGAGCAATAGTCAAGACCATTAAAAGTGCTTTTTTCAGCGGGTAAAATGCATGGGGTGTTCCACTCGTCTATAAATAGCCTAATTATCACGCCCCTCTGTGGAGCGGTCGGTTCTTTTTTTAGTACGTATCAAGTCTGCCCGCAGGCCGCCCGCTCGCAAGCTTTTGCGCTCACTACGTTCGGCAAACGCTCAGATCTAAATCCGCTCTGGTAGGGTCTCACTCGGTTTAACCCCACGACGAACTGTTTTCATCATAAACCGCTTCCAGAGAAAGACGAGATGAATTATTTTATTGCTAAAAGCTATGAAACACTGAACGAAAAAAAAGAACTAGATGCAACTGGAATTGAAAAATTAGATAAGTTTATTGAACCAAAGAGAGGGGACAATAATTGAGATTTACTACTAACTAATGGCCCGAAAAGTTTAAATAGTTGCATTTGTTTACATTCGTTATCATTTGAAAAAGGGTGTTATGATGGTTCAGAAAAACGTTACATTGTTCTTAGAAGAAGATACTTATGAGAAGTATAAAGAATTCTGTAAAAAGAATGCGGTTGCACTTTCTCGTAGTATTGAAGTATTCATGGAAAATAAAATGAATGGTGGTAAAAAATGAGTCTTCTATCACTTAATGAAGCATCAGAATGGGCTACTGATTATTTAGGTAGGACAGTAACTCCAACTAATATTTCTTATTTAATTCAATATGGTAAAGTGCAGAAGGTTACAAATGGTTCAAAAAGAATTGGTGTGAATCAAGAAGAATTAAAGAAATATTATGATGAGTTTATTATCAGAAAACAAAATTCATGGAAAAATAAATTAGGTAAGGACCTAAACTGGGGGCTTTCTTTTGACCACTTAAGAGAAGCCGACACAACCAAACATGTCCATAGGCTTCATCCATATAAAGGAAAATTTATCCCTCAGTTAGTTGAATATTTTTTGGATGAAAATGTAAATACATACAAGAAAGAAGTCTTTTTCCATCCCGGA
>MHJM01000027.1:0-1528 GCA_001818705.1 Candidatus Harrisonbacteria bacterium RIFCSPLOWO2_02_FULL_45_10c | reverse complement strand
TGAAAAACAGATGTCGAATTTCTTAACAAAGTGGTTCCCTAAAAGAATAAAGCAGGAATTTTTTCATTATATTAAACTAATGGAGCAAGAAAAAGATGAAGAAATAAAGCAAGTGATGAGAATCGTATTAAGTAGAACTGCTCGCTCCTGTAGAGCTACAACGCATTCAGATTTAGCTACTCTGAAAGACCCACAAATAGGTCCGTATTATTGTCGTAAGCATAAAAAAATCTGCACTCCTATAAATAGCATCTTGAAGCATTTAAGAGGGAATACTATTGATACAACCAAAAGGCTGAAAGAATTCTCTGTTCTTAAAAAGAAAACATATTCCAAAGTGATTCATGGTGATTCCAGAGAAGTTAATATCATAGAAGAAGTTAGTAATAAAGAGTTTAAGGAAATATTGAAAAATAAGAAAGTTGATGGTGTGTTTACATCTCCCCCATATGTTGGTCAGATTGACTACCACGAACAACATGCTTATGCTTATGAATTATTTGATATTCCCAGAGCGGATGATAAAGAGATTGGACCTTTGTATAAAGGACAAGGTAATCAAGCAAAAGAAGAATATGTAGAGGGTG
Organism: Candidatus Harrisonbacteria bacterium RIFCSPLOWO2_02_FULL_45_10c; assembly: GCA_001818705.1. Lineage (GTDB taxonomy): Bacteria > Patescibacteriota > Minisyncoccia > UBA6257 > 02-FULL-45-10c > 02-FULL-45-10c. The sequence goes on along the minus strand of MHJM01000027.1, from coordinate 941 downwards.
TTAGTAAAGTTTTCAAAAATATTGGTAGATTTGTGAAAGAAGATGGAGATTTCTTTATTGTTGCAAATGATAAGTACAATCTCTATCCAAAGATCGCTGAGAAAGCGGGTCTAAAAATAGTTCATCAATTCAAAAGACCAGTTTTAAACAGAACAGAGAGAGATAGACAGCCATATGCTGAGATAATATTTCATATGAAAAAACACTAAATTCCATCAATTGCTTTCTTAATAATCGGCTTGACTTCATCTCTAACTTCTTCAATTACTTTTAATAACTCCTCAAATGTCCCAGAGCCTCCGATAAAATCCCAGAATTCTTCTTGCACCAATAATCCATTATTCTTTTCAAACATAGGGGAAACTTTCCAGTTCTTATACTCTCCCTCATTGTTATTATAATAAACTCCAAAGATGATAGAAACTTTCTTGTTAAAATCTTCAAGTTTAACTTCACGTTTCTTCATTGCGACAACATTCAGAAGGTCTTCTTTAGCAGCACGTACTTCTTTCTTATTAGGGTCAGGACCTTTCATTTCAATATAATATTCTTTCCCATTCTTATCTTTCAAGAATAAGTCAATGGTTATTTTGGTATCTCTTATATCTTTTTGAGCGGCTTTGTAAATTTCAGCAATTTCTCTATCATAGTTTGCATCTGTTTCTTTTTCCTCTAAATCTTTAGCAATATGTTTGATAGCGGCGCTTTCTCCATTAGATATTTTTCCTATGAAAGCTATCTTCTTAGCTTCTACAAAGCGAGGATTTGCTTGACCTATTTTCCGAGCAATAATCTCATAATCGCTACCCAATGTTGTAGCCATTCCATGAATGAATGATTTTAAATTTGAATATTTCCCAAAAATAAGATCAATAAAAGGATTACCTGAAGTTTTTGAGAAATCATAAGATTCTATCTTCTTCATTATCTTTTTGATCAGC
>MHJM01000026.1:3255-6852 GCA_001818705.1 Candidatus Harrisonbacteria bacterium RIFCSPLOWO2_02_FULL_45_10c | reverse complement strand
CGAGCCATTTCTTTTCCCTGCGGAGTAGCTTTTCTTGTCCCGACGATGGCAATTGTTGGCTGCCGGTCGTCTATTATTCCGCGCGCATAGATACCAAGCGGAGACAGCGGTATTTCTTTTAAGAGTTTCGGGAAATTAGGATTATCATTGAGTAAAATATTAGCATCAATGCTTTGCAGTTTTTTCCATTCTTTGTCCGGATCAACAGTCGTTTTTTCGGATTGCCAGGCAGTTTGCCAATCGCCATAGCGGGCTAATATTTTTTGTAGCTTGGAATAATTGCTTTTATAAATAATCGCCAGCGCGTTGTAATATTTTTCCTGCATAATGTACTTATATTATATTGTGTCTATAGTAAATATTTTCATTTAATAATGCAAATATACTCAACCAACTATCTCGCCAACGCAGTGCTTCGGCTTTAACAAATAACCTGCCTGCCGGCAGGCAGGCATTCGTTCGTAACGAGAATTTATCACCCTAGTCGCCCAGCACCTTTAGATAAAGGTGCTGGGCTCCTGGGTATCCCGATAAATTCTCTACTTACTCATTTATTTGTAATAAATCCTCCGCAATATTGGCTCAATAGTTAGTTTCGCTTGTTGGATTGGCAAACAAATATACTATATTATTAGTGTATGGAGTTTAGAAATTGGCTTATTCGCAATCTGAGCATCAGCGGCGGCGTGATCGCCTTGTTAATTATTGCTGTTTTATTGGCCGGCAATGATCTTTCGCGGCGGGCCGATAAAATCCAAAACAGCCGCCAAGAATTAAGCGTTCGCCTAAAATCATTTAATTCACTGGTGGCGCTCCGCGCTAACGCCAGCGAGGCGGCCAAAATTACCAGCGTCCTGCAATTGGCTTTGCCGGCTAAAGATCAGCTGATCGGTTTTTCCAAGGTTCTGGAGGGTTATGCGAAAAATAATAAATTGGGATTCGGATTTTCTTTCGAAAGCGAGGCGAAGGCTACGGAAAAAATTCCAGCCACGAACTCGTTTACGCTTACGAGCAGCGGCCCGTATAGCCAGTTTATCCGTTTTTTGAGGGCGCTAGAGGGAGGGGCGTATTCCGTCGGTTTCGACAGTTTTGATCTTAATCGGAGAGCCGGAGAAGATTTTGATATTTTGATTAAAGGAAAAGTTTTTTCCCAATAATTTTATGGGCATACTATCAAAGCTAAGCGGAAATTTCACTCAGTTTTTAAAGACCAGAAATAGGCGAGAATTGACTTTTTTATTGGCGGGTATTTTAATGGTAATCATAGTTATTGGCCTAACAATCATCGCTTTTCGTTTTCTGGCCGGTAATATATACCAAGCTTTTGACGATAGCGCGGCGAAGGAGGCGGCTACGCTCCGCTTCGATATCGAAAGGGCAAGATTGATTCAAAAGTAGTAAGATTAATGCGCTGACGCGTGTGTAGTTCAGTGGTAGAACGCTGTCCTGATAAGACAGAGGTCTAGACCCCTATCTCAATATTAATCTCCGATGCGACACTAGCTATTTTATTTATCTCACTAGGCGCGACAACAAAACTGTGGCTTAAGCCACGTTGAGGAGGAGCAACAATGTGAGAAAATAAAATAGCTGTGTCCCAAAGGGTTATTGCCAAAATACTATAGCTCAGCGTCGTTCCTCCTCGACGTAGGTAAACCTACAATCTCGTCGTCACTCCTTGATCTATAGTATTTTGGCTAATAACGCATCAAGAGCTAATATTGGGATAGGGGTCGGGGTTCGATTCCGTTTTTTTAAAATTATGGTGGTTTATATTTCTCTATTAACTTTTGGGTGTGTAGTTCAGTGGTAGAACGCTGTCCTGATAAGACAGAGGTCGTAGGTTCGATTCCTACCACACCCACATCCAAAAGTTAATAGAGAAATTGCATAAGGATTGTTAAAATATTATGCGCGTTTAGCTCAGTGGTAGAGCGTCACATTGACATTGTGAAGGCCGAAGGTCCGATCCCTTCAACGCGCACAAAATGAACCCAGGTCTTTTTTAAGGCCTCTTTTCTTTTGAGTAAAAATCGTATAGTATACGTAAGCAATGGATAACCACCTTAAGGATGAGCATATTTTACGGCAGGCGCTGGACGACCCGTCTTATTTTTCTATTCTGGTTGATAAATACCAGATTCCTTTTATTCGAAAAGCCCTTGGCATTGTCCGAAGCAAAGAGGAAGCCGAGGATATCGTGCAGGAAACTTTCGTAAAGATTTATAATTACGGCCACAGGTTTAAAAAGGAAGAGGGCATTGAGTTTAAGAGCTGGGCCTACAAAATTTTAATGAACACGGCCTTTACTCATTACCAGAAACTGAAAAAAACGACCGGCAATGTCGAGTTTTTAGACCCGCTGTTATATGAAGAAAAGCCGGACGAGAATACCAGTGATTTGGCTTCTATCCATGACGCTCGCGCTGCCGTTGCGGAAGTGATCGCCCGCATGCCGGAACATTTAGCCAGAGTGCTGAAGTTATATTACTTGGAAGATAAATCCTACCGGGATATTTGCAAGGCAGAGAAGATTTCCATCCCCACTCTGAAAATGCGCTTATTCCGGGCGAAGCGCCTTTTCGAAAAATTAACCGCCGGAGTTTAACGTTATGGATATGGTTCAAAAAAAACAGCCGATTACTTTAAGCGATTTCCTGAAAAACCGGATTCTTTGGAAAGTATACGTTTTATGGTTTGCCCGCCGGATTGTTCCGTTAATGCTGTTGCAGGTGGCGGTGATTGTGGTGTCGCTCAAATTATTCGGCGATAATGTTTTTGTCAGCAAGGTGCTCCAGAATATCGGCGTGGTTTCTGGGGATGGTTATTGGCAAGTGTTTAAATATTTGGTGGCAGTTTTCGCGCAGACTCGCCTGATTGTCCAGGCGGTTGTCGTGCTGGCGCTCGGCGTCGTGGCATTATTGCTCAGGGACGTGCTTCGGAGCATTTTTACTTACCGGTCTCTCTGGCGGAGAAAGGAATAACCGGGCCAAAAACCTGGTGTTACCAACCCGGGGCCTGCCTAGTTCTATATAGTAGATCCAGCACTTTTAGAGTATTGAGTCCTGTAAGGGATTCTGTATGGCTCTCGACCGGCCGTATTCCTCATATGTACTCTAAAGTTGCTGGGTCAAACAATAATTTATTCATAATCCTTTATTACTAAAAAGCCCCTTTCGATCGGGGCTTTTTAGTTTGTAGTTATTGGCTGCTTGCCGTAGATTCAGGTTATGGGCATCAAAGTCATATATCAGGACGATAATATCGTGGTTATCAACAAATCGGCCGGCCTTTTGATGCACGGAACGCGTTTGCCCGAAAATCAGAAACCGGATAAACCCGAGGCAACGGTCGCCGATTGGCTGGTAAAAAATTATCCGGAAGTGCGGAGTGTTGGCGACGACCCCTCGGTCCGCCCGGGAATTGTTCATCGGCTGGATAAAGAAACTTCCGGCATCGTGGTTGCCGCGCGCAATCAAAAAACTTTCGATTCCTTGAAGTCGCTTTTCCAAAATCATGAAATCAAAAAAACCTACGCCGCTCTGGTCATCGGCCGGGTGGAATCGGCGCGCGGCGTTATTGATAAGCCGATCGGCA
>MHJM01000026.1:2430-3245 GCA_001818705.1 Candidatus Harrisonbacteria bacterium RIFCSPLOWO2_02_FULL_45_10c | reverse complement strand
CACAACTAAGCGGAGCATCCATAGCGAGAAAATGCAAAAGCCGGCGAAGACCGAATACCGGGTTAAAAGATATATTACCGTTAATGACCGGGCGTACACTTTGCTGGAAGTCAGTCCCCAAACCGGGCGGACGCATCAGATCCGGGTGCATCTGGCGTCCATTGGCCATCCGATTGCCGGAGATAAAATGTATGGCGGAAAACGGGCGGCATTAGAAGGACTGAATCGGCAATTTTTGCATGCCCAAACAATTGAATTTGTTTTAGAAGGGGAGCGTTTCCGTTTTGAAGCGGAATTGCCGGAAGAACTTAAATCTTTGTTAGCGTAATTTTCAGATGTTCCCGGCCATTGGGTTCGGGAGTTTCATAAGTGAATGTTTCGCTTTGCGATTCTTTCCAACGGTAGCCCGGGGGAGCGGTGACTGAATAAGAGAAGCTGCTGGTGTTTCCGGATTGTTTTTCAAAGAAGAATTCATACGCGGTTCCGTCGGCAACCTCAACGGCGCGCTCATTTTTATAAACGATTTTCGTGGTTTTTTCCGCTCCGGCTTTGACGCTGGTCCAGGTTCCGAAAGAGGTTTTTCCGGATTCTTTCCCGGACCAGGCTTTCAAATTGGCGACGGGCTTAAGGCTTTTTTCCATTTCCTGGATATCGCTGTCATGGCCATATTTTTCTTTGGCGTAATCGTAGGCCGCGGAAGCCGGCGCCGGGTCATTTCCCTGAACGCTTAATAATTTGGCATTTTCCGGAACCAGAATTTTAAGGTAATTTTTATTGGCTGATCGGTACCACCAGTCTTTTTCTTTCAGGCCGTT
>MHJM01000026.1:0-2278 GCA_001818705.1 Candidatus Harrisonbacteria bacterium RIFCSPLOWO2_02_FULL_45_10c | reverse complement strand
CGCCGGTAAAATTTTTAGGAAGCGGGACGACCTCGCCGGCCACGCCGATGCTTTCCACGAAGTTTTGCAATTTCCAGTCTTTAAAATAAATAAGGATATCCTTTTTTTCAAAATGGTTTTTGAATCCGGCAATCAGTTGGTTTTTCTGTTCGTCGGTGAGCGCGTGCAGTTTTTCTATCAGCCGCGGCATCAGCGCGGACAAAATCCGTTTCGGATTCTGGCCGGGTTTTTTGTCCCGGCCCGCTTCCACTTCGTATTGGATTTCCTTCAGGAAGTTTGAGCTGTCGATAGTGCGGCCATACTCGGGGAGAGCAATCGGGCCGGTAATTTTGAGGAGCGTTTCCAGAATATTGGTATTAACGGCAACAGCCCCGTGGAATTGGACCAGGGGCTTAAAATAGAGGTCGGATTGCTCCAGTAAGCCGATGACTTTTTGGGCGGAAGTGGGAAAATTGAAAAACCAGTTGGCGTCGCGCGCCCCCCATTTTTTAGTGATGCTTTGCAGTTCTTTCGGAGGCACGATTAGGGCGTTCAGCTGCCGGTCGGCGTTATAAATATCGTCTACGGCAATGCTGGTAACATTTCCTTGATTAATAGTGATGTCGCCGAAGCTGCCGATGAATCCGCCCGCCGGCCGCATTTCCGAAGGATTCTGGAATAAAAGCAATAAATGCTGGTCGCCGGGCTGTTTCAGGATGTTGAGGAACGCCTGAAGAAAACTTTGCGCCCGATAAAGCTGGAGACTGACTGGAATGTAATTTTTTTCGATGATTCCGGAAATAGCGGCGAGTTCGGAAGAAATAGTTTTCAGGTGAAAAGAAGTGTTTTTAATTTCAGAGTTTAATCGGCTGATGTCGCCGATATTTTTTTCTAGGCGTTCCAGTGTCGCTATCAATTCTCCGCCTTTCTGCTGAGTCATGAACTGGACGCCATTTTTCTTCAGATAGTCCACGTCTTTCCCCATCTGCAGGATATCTTCGCTTAAGAGGGCAACGCTATTGAGGCTATCCGGAACATAGGTAAGCGGAGGGAAAAAGCGGCTCAAGGCGGAAATAGCCAATAGCAGGCCGGAAGTTTTCGTCTGGGAATGGATAGTCTGGATAGCTTGGTTGGTGGTTTCCAATGATTGGGCGATAGTTTCCGTTCGGAATTCCGGAATCGCATATTTCAGCGTCGCCGCCTGTTCCAAGATCTTATCGACATTTCTGGTAATGACGATTTTGGCGTTCGCCAGCGACAGCGCGTAAATGGCCAAAATGGCCGCGCCGGCAATGCCGATCGGGCGCAAGAAACGTTTTTTCGCGTTTAAAAAATCGCGCAAATGGTTTTTAGTTTTGGGTTTGTAGGCATACAGAGTATTAGCCGGCGTTCGCGGTTTTATGGATGTTCGGATATCGGCAAGATACTTGCTTATATTTTTTTTCGGCGCCTGATTCATTATATATAGATTGACACAGGAGGAGCGCTATAGTAAACTGTTACGGTATGTTAGCTAAAGAAGTGCTGGATAAAATAAAATCGGGCGCCACGGTAAAAGTGTTTGAGAAGGTGAAAGAAGGGGATAAAGAGCGGCTCGCCCAGTTTTCCGGTTTGGTGATTGCCCGAAAGCACGGCAGTGAGGCCGGCGCTACCTTTACGGTGCGGGCAACGGTGGCGGGCGTCGGCGTGGAGAAGGTTTTCCCGATCCATTCGCCGATAATTGAGAAAGTTACGATAATGAACAGTCCCCGCAAGGTTTCCCGGTCCAAGCTGTATTACATCCGCAATCTTTCCCGGAAGGAAACTCAGCAAAAAGTAGGCACCGGAAAATAAAACAGCTCCGACGTGCGCCGGAGCTGTTTTATTTTATACACACATAATATTAATATATTGGCATACGCTATTACCTTGAGGCGTGTATGTGATATACTTATAGCTAATTTACATTTATATAAAAAATATGGGGAAGCGTTTAAATAAAGTAAAAATTAAATGGTCTCCGAAATTTCGGAAAGAAAAGTTTACGTATTCAATTCGGGGATGTTAACTTTTACCGATTTTTGTTAACTATCGGTTTAACGCCAAAAAAATCAAAAATACTTAGCGGCGTGGCTGTGCCGGACAAATATTTTTTTGATTTTTTACGGGGCCATTTTGATGGCGACGGGACTTTTTATTCTTACTGGGATCCGCGCTGGCGGTCAAGCTTTATGTTTTATACCGAGTTTGTATCGGCAAGCAAAGCCCACATCGATTGGTTAAGAAGCCAATTGCATGGATTTTTAAAGATAAATGGCCA
>MHJM01000025.1:28192-28375 GCA_001818705.1 Candidatus Harrisonbacteria bacterium RIFCSPLOWO2_02_FULL_45_10c | reverse complement strand
TTCGTAAATGGCGGCGATAATAAACAGATTGAAAAAAATCTTCCAATCGGATTTTTTAAAAACATTGGTTAAAACCAAAAAATAGGCGAAAAGGTGCAGATAGGACACCAATCCCTCCATCCGTTCAAAATTCGACCAAAAACTCTTAAATGGACTGACTCCAAAACTAGTCGCTAACGTAAC
>MHJM01000025.1:23339-28176 GCA_001818705.1 Candidatus Harrisonbacteria bacterium RIFCSPLOWO2_02_FULL_45_10c | reverse complement strand
CTGATAGCAAGAGTCACCGGCGTTTTTTTAGGACGAAATTCCGGATAAGAAATAGCAAGCGCCAACCAGGCAAAGAAAATAATTTCTACGATTAATCGAAAAACAAAAGCTTTTCCGGTGATATACGGGAAAAAAAGCACCTTAGAGACATATAGCGGGATAAAAGGAACTATAAACAGCCCGCCTTTGATGATCCACAACGCCCCCGATTTTAAGGTTGAATTAGCCATAAACAATAAACTGAAATTCTAAATCAGTATAATTGCAACCTGAATTAATGTCTAATTAAAAAATCCTTATGCACGCTTAAGGATTTTTTTAGTTGCTAAAATCACGTCATTCACATCTTCATCGGTAAGTTTCGGAGACAAAGGAAGCGAAACCGTCCGGTCGGAAATCCACTCGGCATTGGGAAAATCTCCTTTCCGATAGCCGAATTTTTCCTGATAAAAAGGATGCAGATGAAGCGCGATATAATGCACTCCCACGCCCATATTTCTTTTAGTCATCTCATCTAAAAATTGATCCCGAGTGATTCCAGCGCGGTCTAGATCGATAAGTAATGTATATAAATGATAGGCATGGCGGGTATTCGGTTCAACCGAAGCTGGTAAAAAAACCGGCAAATCCTTGAACGCTTCATTATATCTGTTCCAAATTTCCTCTCGCCTTTTCCAATAACGGTCTATTCTTCCGAGCTGATGAATGCCCATCGCGGCCTGAATATCCATCATATTGTATTTATGTCCGGAATCCACCACTTGATAATGCTTATACCCCTCATCGCTGAACCGCTTCCAGGCGTCCTTGCTCATTCCGTGCAATGCCAACGTCTTAATTTTGCCGGCATATTCATCGTTATTAGTAATTGCCATGCCGCCTTCGCCGGTAATAATATTCTTTGTCACATAAAAACTGAAACAGCCGACATCCCCGAAAGTTCCGGTTTTTTCTCCGTGATATTCGGATTCAATCGCATGGGCGCAGTCCTCAATAACTTTCAGATTATGTTTTTTGGCAATCGCCATAATCGCATCCATATTGCAAGGCCGGCCGGCAAAATGCACTGGAATGACGGCTTTGGTTTTTTTAGTGATTTTCTTTTCCAGATCAACCGGATCAAGATTCATAGTGCCTTTCTCGCAATCAGCAAATACCGGAGTCCCGCCGGCATGAATCGCGGCATTGGCAGTGGCGGCAAAAGTCATTGTCGGCACAATCACCTCGTCTCCCGGCTTAACGCCAATTACCCTCATTGCCAAATGCAAAGCGGCCGTGCAAGAATTCACCGCCACGGAATGCTTAATGGATTTATAGTCCGAAAACATTTCTTCAAATTTTTTTACTTTTGGGCCAGTCCCGAGCCAGCCGCTTTTTAAGCTGTCTACCACTTCGTCAATCTCCGGCTGTTCAATCAACGGACTGCCAAATACTAAAAAATCTTTACGCATCTCTTATATAACCCAAACTTTAAAATCAAAGTTTTACGGCTTACTTTGATAAATTTTTAAGACTAAATCCTCAAAATTTTTTTCGTATTCTTCCAAGGAATACCGTTGGACGGTCTGTTCAGCCGTTTTTCCAAATTTTTGCCGCAAAACCCGGTCTTTTAAAAGTTGCGTAATTTTTTTTGCCAGAGAATCTGAATCTTTTGGGTTAACTAAAAATCCAGTCTTGCCATCCTGGACAAAAACCGGAATTTCTCCGATGGTACTTGCGACTATCGGCTTTGCCAGCCGCATCGCTTCCATAATTGCAATCGGAAGATCGGTCATTACTGCCGGCTCCGCATAAATATCCGCCAAAGGCAAAACATCACGAATATCCATCCTACCAGGCAAAAACACTCTTTCATGTAACCCTAAACTTTTGACTTGTGACTTTAAACTATTTTCTAACGGGCCCCACCCCACAATGACAAAATATGCATCTGGAAATTCTTCCAATACTTTTTTAGCCGCATCTACTAAATAACGATGGCCCTTTTCTTCCACTAAACGACTAACAGTAAGAATAATTTTTGCGCTAGGCGGTAGGCCTAATTCTTTACGAACCAAATCCGGATTTCTTGCGCCAATCATATCCAAAAGCGGAGGGATGTGCATTAAAAGAAATTTATCTATCGGAATATTCTCCTGCTTAGCCGTGAATTGCCGAACCGCCTCCGAATCCACGATGATTTTATCCGTCCATTTCGCTAACAGCCAATCCATCCAAATCTGCCAGCGATGCTTGTTCGGATACAAATTATGTTCGTAACTGATAATCACCGGAATCCGCAATAATATAGCAAGAATACGGACAATCAAATTCGCGGAAAAAAGCGAAGTAATCACTGCGTCAAATTTTTCTTTTCTCAAAAAATTAAACACCCGAAACCAAGAAATGGGATCAAAAAGTGAACGAAAATCAAGTTTTTTCCAATGGTCAGAATTCAAAATAATTTCGGAAACGAAGCTGTCTTTTTGCTCCGAAAAAAGCGTCAAAAGATAAGGATCAAATTTTTCCTTACTCACAACCGGCAATTGCTTAACCAATAATTTTTCCGCTCCGCCAACCGATAAACGGCCAATCGCAAAAAGAATTTTTAATTTCTTATCTTTATTCATTTTTATTTTATTAACTCCCAGGAAAGCGGCGTGGCAAATTCAATATCTTTAATCGCCCGCTTACCGATTACCTGATCATAATATTTAGTTTCCAAACCAAAAGCCGGCCGCACATCTCGGACGTTGTCCTTAGTGAGTAATTCCCCTTTTTTGATATCCCTTCCCGCAAAAAGCGAACGCCGCAAACGCATATTATATTTCTCAATGGCGCTAACAGGCCCATAATAAATTTTCCCCAAGACAGATCCCGGAACAACCACCTTTTCTTCGCCAGACTCCAAAGCGCGAATTCTTGCCACTAATTCCTTTAACTCTTTCGGCTCAATAGAAAACCGCTCATCCGGTCCGCCCATTTTCCGATCCAAAATAAAATGCTTTTCGATGACTTTCGCTCCAACGGCTGCCGCCATTAACGGCATATCAATGCCCGCATTATTATCAGAAAAACCGCTTATCGCTCCAAATCGATCGCGAAGATCCTGAATGTTTCTTAAATGCATATCCTCCAACTTTGGCTGGTCAGAATAACCGGTGACGCAATGAAGCGCCACAATATCCTTAGCGCCATTCGCGCGTAAAGTATCTAAAGCAAATTGCACTTCTTCTTCCGAGGAATAACCAAAGGAGATAATCACCGGCTTGCCAGTTTGCGCCACTTTCCGCAAAAGTATAAAATCCGTGGCTTCATAAGCGGCAATCTTATAGCAAGGAACATCCATGGCTTCTAAAAAATCCACGGCGGTTTCATCAAAAGGGCTGGAAAATAAAATAATACCAAGCTCATCTGCTAATTTTTTTAATTTCGGCTGCCAATCCCAAGGAGTGTTCCCCCGGGTATATAAATCATATAAAATACGGTTTTTCCATGAGTCTGGGTTGTCTTTGCCGCCAAACTGGAACCATTTTTTATCGGAATTTAAAGTGATGGTATCCGCAGTATAAGTTTGAAGCTTTACCGCATCGGCGCCGGATTCCTTGGCTGCCTTCACCAATTCAACCGCTTCCTCGTATTTTTGATGATGGTTCCCGGAAAGCTCGGCTACGATAAAACAGCGGCTTCCGGAACCTATAATTTTATTCGCAATTTTCATTAATATATAAAACAACCGAATCCCTAATAAGGTAGCTACAAAAAACTGCCATTAGGCAGTTTTACGGAACTTGTTTAAATCTTCAATTGGAGTGTCGTAACCTCTTTCCGAAAGCAAATTTAAAAATGGCTCTTTGTCTTTTACTAAGTGAAAAGTTCCCTTGCCGCGCTGCTTACGCCTGGGCGCTTGTCCGGATTTTATTTTTGGCCAAAGTTTTTTAAACAATTCCCGAATCGCAATATGCAATTTTTCATAAGATGACTTTAAAGTATCTTTTTCAGAAAATTCCACTAATTCTTGCCCAATAATATCCCCGGTATCAATTCCGGCATTAATATAATGAATGGTCACTCCCTTTGGGGTTCCCTCCAGATGGCTCCAAAAATTGGGATCGGCGCCCCGGTTCCACGGCAAATAACTGATATGCAAGTTAATCGTTCCCAAAATTGGCATAAGAAAAACATCTTCTTTTAAAATATGGCGGTAATTGTAGCTTATTATAATATCTGGATTAATTTCTCGGACTTTCTCTGAAGTAATTTTTTCAGCGCTGAATATTACCTCCTCGCCGCAAGAAAAAAGATACCGCCTCAATTCTTCGCATTCTGAATTATCGCTGCCCAAAAGCAATATTCTCATATATTTATTCTACGAATTTATAAGTTCCTGATTTAATTTGTTCTATTCCCTGTTTTTCCAATGCCAGCCTCTTCTGCATCTCCTGAGTTTTATAAGCGTTTTCAATTAATTTTTGCCATTGCTCCCGGTCATGATCTAATAAAATTTGCTCGGCAGAAACCAAGCTAAGAGTTCCTTTGGCCAATCTTTCTTTTAAAGAATCTAATCTTGGGCCATATTCAACCATCGCTTTTACCCGGGGCAAATGATGTTTATTAGAAATAACAGCAATTCTTTCTAAATTTAATTGGAAGGCTAATTTATCCAGTTCCCGCAATTGCTGATAAGTATTATTGGAATTATCTTCTTCAATAATTCTCTCCGGCGAAATTCCTAAAGCGACTAATTCTTTTTTTAAGACTTTGGCTATAGTCGGGGCGCCAACCACATTACGGAGTTGCCCCAGGCCGCCACTTGCTACTAGAATCACTTTCGGATTTTCTCTTGTTAAAAATCCCG
>MHJM01000025.1:5728-23326 GCA_001818705.1 Candidatus Harrisonbacteria bacterium RIFCSPLOWO2_02_FULL_45_10c | reverse complement strand
GTTATCTCCTTCATCAAAATTAGTGGTTCGCCAGCCATTGGCATCCTTTTTAAGACCGCCGCCTAATACTACAATAACGTCTAAAGCATCACTCATAGTTTTGCTTAATTAAACAGCCTTAAATCAAGTAAAATCCAAAAAATTTTTCAAAACCGCCAAGCCGTTTTTTTGGCTTTTTTCCGGATGAAATTGGACTCCGAAAATATTATCCTTTTGGATAGCAGCCGCAAAACTCTCTCCGTAATCGCAGACTCCGGCAATCACCGAAGAATCCTCCGGAACCAAATGATAACTATGCACAAAATAAAAAACTGGCTGCTTCACCGCTTTAAATAACATCCCATCCTTCTTAGGAATCACGTCATCCCAGCCAACGTGGGGAATCCTGAATTTCCTTTCATCAACTTGAAGTCTTTTCACTTTCCCCGGAACCCACCCTAACCCCTTAGTTAAAATATTTTCTTCGCCTTCCGCCGCTAAAAGCTGCATTCCTAAACAAATCCCCAAAAAGGGTTTTTCTTTCTCAAGCGCTTCTTTTTTCAGGACATCAATGATCCCCAATTTTTCCAAATTTTTCATTCCATCCGGAAAAGCCCCTACGCCGGGCAAAATAAGCCTGTCGGCTTTTTCAATTTCTTCTTTTTGATCAGAAATCTTAACTTCTGCCCCAAAATATTTAATGGCATTTTCCACGGAAAAAAGATTGCCCATTCCATAATCAATGATCACAACCATATAAATCTAATAAACTTATTTAACTTGCGGCTACTTTGGAAACTGAGGATTTAATGCCGAATCCGTAATCCGGATAGCGTTTAACAAGATTGCCATCCTGATCGCGCAATAAATTCCCATTTTCATCGATCAGAAAAATCGCTTTATTGGTAAAAGAGTCGATGACGCCATTGAACTCTTCTTCGCTGATTCCATAAAATTCCAAAAATTCCCGCTTAGCTTTATTAGGCACCTTACCGTCGTATTTTTTCGCTAATTCAACTCCTTCCGCGCGGCTAATCCGATTATTTCGAATGTCCAAACAGACAAGATCAGTCGTCCGGCCAAACCCAAATTTAACGTATTTCAAATAATCATGGATAGCAACCAGATTATCGTCTAGATTCTCATAGTTAACATAGGTTCCTTCAACGGGGCTGTCCTCTTTAACCTTAAAACCGTGCCGTTTCACGATCTCCAATTGGCGGCGCGCATCCCATTTAAAATAATAACCAAGAAAAACTCCGGTAATGCCCACTTTTTTTAATTCCTCGTCCGAAGGATAGGTATAAGAAATCAAATCCTCCTTGCGGATGCCATTAATATTAACCATATCCTCCACCCGATTGCCAAGCAGTCCGCCAAATTCCTCCAACCATCGGCGATTCAAAACATTAGTCATGCGCGCCGCCTTAGGGCCGCCATACTCTAATTGCGAATTTTCACCCCAAATTATCAGAGGAATTTTCAATTTAACCGCTAAACGCACCGGTACCGTAAAAATCCCCAGATGATTCGGCCAAAAATCATCGCCCACCCGCTTAAACCCTTCAAAACACATTTTTTTATAAACATGGGGATTTCTTTCAAAAACTATCATATCCGATCCGCCAAAAGCGCTCTTAATATTATCCATATTTTTTCTGCCCAAAGGAGTCAATTTGTTAGTCTCAAAACACACCAATAAAGGATTCAACCCGTATTTTTTTGCCATATAAACCTGATAATGGCTGTCTTTTCCTCCGCTAACCGGAACTATGCAATCGTAGTTGGATCCTTCCTTATTGCGAAATTTTTCCACCAACTCCTCGAACTCCTTTTGGCGCGCGTTCCAATCAATCGTATCTTTTAATTCCGCAGATCGACAAGCGTCGCAAACTCCCTCTTTATCGAAAGAAAGATCGGGTTTAGTATTCGGCATCACGCATTTATTGCAATATTGAAAAGTCATATTTTTATTAAAATTATTTTTAATTTTTTTCCAACAAAAACATTTGGCTGAAATTTTTACTATTTAAGACCGGAAGCTCTTCAGACTTTACGATTTTAAGATCTGGAAATCGGCTGGTATAAAGCTTTAAAAAATCTTGTTTCCAGAAAAGTTCTTGCTTGTCCCGATAAGCAATTTCTACTGGTTCCCGGGCGGCAAATTCATAGCACCAAATATAACGGTTAGTAACCCGATAGATTCCATCTAAAACTTCCGGCAAGTCTTTGGGGTCAATATGAATTAACACGCCAGAAGTATAAGCTAAATCAAAATATCCATCGCAAAACGGCAAATCAAAAGCGGAACCCCTAATAACATCTATTTGCGGATGAAGTTTTTTTGCTTTTTCTACCGCATAATTATTCAATTCAATTCCTAAAAGGTTTTTAAATCCCATCAGCCGGAGTAATTCCAGCTGCAACCCGATATTGGCGCCTACTTCTAAAATTTTTAAGCCGTGATTTAAATCTCCTAAAAATCTTTCATTAAGCTCTCTTCGAGTAATGCCATAATCTCTTAGATAAAGAATGTCTGACTCTTGGAGATTCAGAGGATTACGATCAACGTAGGCTCGGCCTGGCTCACCGCCCCAAAAATTCATTTGTTTAGTATTCTTTGCCTTGACCATAGAAAATAAAACTAATTTTTCTAGATTCTTGTTTCAATGCCGTTTTCCTTAAGATATTGCTTGATATTTAAAGGAGTGGTTTGAGTGTATTGGAAAATGCTGGCCGCGGCAACTGCCGAGGCGCCGCCGTCTTGCGCCACCGCCACAAAATCAGCCAATTTACCCGCTCCTCCTGCGACAATCACTGGAATTTTCACTGCTGCTGCTACCATCTTTGATAAATTAACATCATAGCCGTCCATTAAGCCGTCGTGATCAATGGAGGCAAGCAAAATTTCTCCGGCTCCCCGCCTTTCTACTTCTTTCGCCCAATCTACTACCTCTTTACCAGTAGCAATTTTTTCTCTGGCTTTAAAAACTTCGTAGCGGCCGTTAACCTTTTTTGCGTCTATAGAAACTACGGTACACTGGCTGCCAAAAACGGCTGCCGCCCTGGAAATAAATTCCGGATTTTCTATAGCCGCAGTATTAATAGAAACTTTATCAGCGCCAAGCCGCAGAACCAATCGAATATCTTCCAGAGTTTTAATGCCGCCTCCAACAGTAAGCGGCATAAAGCACTCCTTGGTTACTTCCCGTAAAAGCCAGGATTTTATACCGCTAGAACTGGCGTCCAAATCCAAAAAAATCATTTCGTCCACATCGCGGGCATTAAATACCCTCACCGCCGCAATATAACTGCCAATATTGCGATGATTATCAAACTGGATGCTTTTTACCAAACGCAAATCTTTTATCGTAAGAACTGGAATAACTCTGATTTTTAACATGATGCTAGCAGCACCTCAATAACTTTATTTTGGTCAGCTTTAGTCAAATCCGGATAAATCGGCAGAGAAATCGCTGAATTATAGTAAGCCTCGGCATTCGGATAAGTGCCGGCCGGATAGCCAAGCTTTTGATAATACGGCTGGAAATGAACCGGGATATAATGGACCTGGACGCCAATGCCATTTGTCTGCAAGGCATCGAAAGTTGCTCGTCTTTTACCGGCATCCTTTAAACGAATCGGGAATAAGTGCCAGCTGTGCTTAATATAAGCCAGTTTAGTTGGGAGAATCAGGCTTTTAACTTCTGCTAGTTTTTCAAAATAATAATTAGCCACTGCTTCCCTTTTTTCTTGAAAACCGTCCAGTTTTTTTAATTGGGAAATCCCCAGAGCGCATTGAAAATCAGTAATCCGATTATTAAACCCTAAATCCACCATTTCGTAATACCACTTGCCGATGGCCTCGGTTTTTGCCGGATCTTTGACTATCCCGTGAGTTCTCAAGGATAACATTTTCTTATAATAAGACTCGTTATCGGTCAAAATCGCCCCCCCCTCTCCCGTAGTAATCGGTTTTACTGGATGAAAGCTGAAAACCGTTAAGTCGCTAAGACTCCCGATTTTTTGGGCGCGGTACTCAGCGCCAATCGCATGGCAAGCATCCTCAATTACCAATAAATTATGTTTTTGGGCGATGCGGCTAATTTCATCCATCTCACAGGGATGCCCGGCAAAATGCACCGGCACGATCGCCTTAGTTTTCTCGGTAATCAAATCTTCTATCTTCGTCTCGTCAATATTGTAGGTATCGGTACGGGTATCGCAAAAAACCGGTTTTGCTCCGCAAGCCAAAGCCATATTAGCAGTGGCGACAAAAGTATTCGGACTGGTAATAATTTCATCTTCTTCCTTAAGACCGGCGGCCTTATAGGCAAGGTAAAGAGCGGCCGTGCCGTTAGGAACCGCCACGGCAAAGCGGGCGCCAGAATATTCCGCCAGCGCCTTTTCAAAAGCCAATACTTTCGGACCCTGAGTCAGCCAATCGGATTTTAATACTTCCAATACTGCCTGAATATCTTCTTCATCAATATGTTGTCGGCTGTAAGGTATCATTTAATAGTAATCTATATTCCAAATGTTCCACTTATCATAGGGAAAACGGAGGTCGTCTTTTTTGCTTTCTTCTAAGGTATGCGAAGAAAAGAAAATCACTTTGGTATTTTCTTCCAGGCTCATAAAACCGTTAGCGCTATTGGCCGGCACCCAGAGAACCCGCGGTTTTTTGGCCGATAGGATAAACTTTTGGATTTCTTCGGTTTTTAAATCCACCACTCCAACAAGCGCACTGCCGGAAACGACATACACATACTTATCTTCGGTTTTATGCCCGTGCCAGGCGCGGATATAACCTCGGGCATGATTTTCCACCTGATAAAATCTTTTGACATTTTTAAAATCAAAATCGTTCACGAACTTAACTGTTCCCCGTTCGTCTACTATCATATCTCCGGAAATTAAATGGGCCATATTTTTAAATTTATTAATTTATTAATTATTTAATCGACTTTTTTAAAAAAATTTTCTCTTTATAAAAATCGCATTGGAGTAGAGCGGATGGTCCGGCTCTTTCACCCGCGATTCTTTGACTCGTTGATAGATTTCCTTTATGCCGGACGCTAATTCATGTTTGGGCCGCCATCCGAATTCTTTGAATTTATCGGCGCTAACTTTATAATTTCTCAGGTCCTCAAATTTAAGATTAGTATATTCTATTTTCACTTCGGAATCATTAAAGCTGTTCAAAGTATTTTGAATTTCTTCCGCAACGTCTTTAATCATAAAGTTTTTATTGCTTAAATTATAAATGCCGCTGAGGTCATTCTTAATGGCGAAAACAATCGCCTCGGCCGCGTCTTTAACGTGGAGCAGCGGCCGCCACTGGCCGCCGCCAAAAACTTTCAGCACTTCTCCCCTAGCCGCTTTCATGGTCAATGAATTAACCACTAAGTCAAAACGGAGCCGTGAATGATCGTCCCCTACGCCGAAAAGAGTGCCGAGGCGGAAAATTAAATAATTTTTATGCTGATTAATAATCAATTTTTCGGCGGCCACCTTAGTTTCCGCGTAAAGAGACAAGGGGATTAATTCGGATGTTTCATCGATTAAATTATTATTGAACCCGTAAACCGAACAAGTAGAAGTAAAGATTATCTTTCCTTTATAATTTTCTGCCAGCCATTTAACCGAATCCACGTTAATGGCCCGAGTGTAATACGGCTCAACCGCGCAAGCTCCGTCACCAACGATCGCCGCTAACCAAACCACCGCATCAAAGCCATTAATGATGGAAAGCAATTTTTTAGAATCGCGGACGTCTCCGTAAATAAAATTAGCTGGTTTCAAATATCGGTCTTCGTAGAGAAGATTATCATAAACCGTAACTTCGCAGCCATTTTTAATCAATAAATCAGTCAGATAACCGCCTAGATATCCGGCGCCGCCGGCTATTAAAATTTTTAATTTTTCCTGATTTTTTGCCCTATCAGACATAATAAAAATCTCATATCATAGAGATACAAATATAACCCGAAACGCTTAATAAATGTTATATTAATGCATGAAATTAACGGATTCCCATTTTCTCGCTATCGCCTCCATCGCCAGCCTGAATGGCTTAAAAATGTCAGGAATCCGTAATAGATATATAATTAGTTAATATGTCTAAAAAACAAAAAAATCTGAACTTATATGACGAATTTTTAGCAACGGCGCCGATTGACCGCTTGCAGAAAATTGCCGCCCGCTATGAATTGTTGAAGATGATCCAGGCGGTCCCTGGCGATATCGTAGAATGCGGAGTGTTCAAAGGCAGCGGCCTTTATACCATTGCCAAACTTAACCAAATTTTAATGCCACATACCAGCCGGAAAATTATCGGTTTTGATTTTTTTGAAACTGACCGAAAGATAAATTTTAAAAAGAAAGAGGATAAAAAAGTCCTGGATTCCCACGACCGGAAATTCTCCGACCGAAAAACCATTTTAGCCAATCTTGCCTCGGTTGGAATCCGCAACCTAGAATTAGTGGCCGGCAATGTCGTGGAAACTACCAAAGCCTACGCCAAAAAAAATCTCGGTTTTCGAATCGCCTTCCTTTATCTAGATGTGGATAATTATGAAGGAACTTTAGGGATTTTAGAAAATTTATTTCCGCTGGTAACGCCTGGCGGCCTGGTGGTTTTTGATGAATATGCGCTCCGCGGCCATGGCGAATCCGACGCAGTCAGTACCTACTTCCAAGGCAAAAATCCAAAACTGCACTCTCTCCCTTATGCCAATACTCCGACTGCTTATTTAGTTAAAGAAAAATTTTGAGTATATACTCTTTAAATAGGATGCCCATGCCGTTAGTTAAATACCGTTCGCCGTTAGTAACGGTAACATGATAAACCCGCATAGGATCCGCAACATTCCTTTTTAATTCCGTTTTCATTTCAAAAGGAATAAAACGGAAATTACCCACGCGCTTTTTTCTTAAATAATTACTTATTGATTTTTTTGAAAAAACGCTATACGCGCACTGATACGCATCTTCTCCGAATATTTTATGAAAATGCCTCACGTCAATAGGCGCATCGTTAAATGGCGAGTGAATAATAACGGCTTTTGAGGCCAGTTTAAGAGCCGCGTCAAGAACTGGCTGAAAATCAAGAAAGGTATGAAGGGTTCCCATTATCGTAACCACGTCAAATTTCTCCTTGAACTTTGAAAATATTTTTTTATCCAAAATGCTTCCCTTAATAAAACGGATATTGGATTTGAGGACGCGCGCCTTAGCTTCGCGAATAAGCGCAGGTGAGGCATCAATGCCAACGCCCTGAATTTTTAAGGGCAAAAAATTTAAAAAATCCCCGGAAGCGCATCCGATATCAAGAATACTCCGGGGCTTGATATCGGCCAGCATCTGATATACAAATTTAAAAGAATCTTTTAAAAAAGGATGGGTGGAGTAAGCTTCGGGATTTTGTTTAAAACTCTGAAATATCACAGTATAGCAAAAATTTAATTTTATTTAGCCAGTTTCTGTTTACAATGGGCATTAATCGCAACTATTTCCGGGTGCCCATCCAAGAATTCTAAAACTTTGGGAATATGGATAATATTCCCTTCAGCATAAAATTTTTTATAAATTCTCTCAAGTACTAAAAAATCTTCCGGATAATCAAGCCCTATCCGATAGGTACGCCGGTATTCAAAAGGAGCAATAACTTTATTGCCAATAGAAAACTCCCCCCTCTTATTCTCCCAAATATAAGGAGTAACGTGCTCTTTTTCATATTCTTCAGAAGCATTTTGATACGCTTTCTCCAAAACCGAAAAGGGAAAAACCTCGGTCTCTAAGCCAATCGGAAATGTACGGCTACCCGGATCAAAATTGCTTAAATAGTCGCATCCCTCTTTTTGAAAAGCCTCAATGTTCCAATCGATTACTTGGGGATCAATAAGAGGACAATCGCTGGTAATTCGCACCACCGCATCGGCGCCGTATTTTTTCGCGGTTTGGTAATATCTTTCCAAGACATTTTCGGACGAACCGCGATAATAAGGGACTTTATTTCCCCGGCACCACTGTTCCACCAAATCGTCTTCGGGATTGGCAGTGGTAGCAACAATTACTTGGTTAGCTTTTTTAGATTTCCGGCAACGTTCCACCACATGCCAAAGAACCGGGTGGCCGGCCAAATCTTTCATAATTTTTCCCGGGAGGCGCGTAGAGCCCATCCGAGCTTGGATAATAATGGCAATCATTTTATTTCCTTGATTAAGGCATTAAAAATATTAAAAGTATTTTCTTGCGGTGTCAATTTAGAAACTTTGGTGCCGTCCACATCCATATAGCCGTGGAAACTGACTTTATCAAAAACACCCAAATAATCAATTACTTGCTGATGAGAAACACGAAAGCCGCTTTTAATCTCCTCCAAAGCTTTTTTACAAGAAGCCAAATCCCGCACCTTAAACATTCCCGGAAAATCCTGATACCAAAAATAGCCAAAAACCAAAACTGGCTTTTGCCGAAATACCGCTTCCAGTCCGGCAGTGCCGGCAATCGTCGCCACTGCCCGAGCCGCGTTAGTCAACTGATAAGTATTAGTTTCCGCCGGTACTACTCTTACTTTTTTAATGCTAGCAAGAGCTTGATAATAACCCGGGTAACGATAATCGGTAAAATTAGAACCGTGAAGAGTCCATTGCAAGGGGTGCTCTTTTACGTAAATAAGCCAGTCATCCGGAAGGGCAGAAGCCAGAACTTCAGCCATCAAAATTTGATCTACGAAAATTCCACCCTGAGGACTAGTGGTCCGTTCTGGCTGATAGTGAAGCGGCAAATAAACAAAATTTTTGGAAAAATCCGGTTCTTGCTGAACCCTGCGATATTCTTTAATAATATTTCTTCCAAATTTCTTCTTTAAGAAGGAAGTGATTTTTTTAAAAATGGTGTAATCTTTAATGCTTTTTAAAATAATCTTAAATTTAAAAATAAAAAGTTTGTAGCCGGAATATTGAGATTTTGCATGCCTCACAAAAATCGGCGTGGTATCCAATAGCTTTTCTATTTGTAAACAATAATATTCTTGAAGGTCTTGATCTAACTCAGATAATTGAAAATGATGATTGCTATTTTTTTCTAGCGCTTCAGAAATCGCTTCGCAGCCATTTTTATAATCTTCAATTAAAGTCAGCCGGTCGCTAACCCAGCTCGGATCCAGCATTAAAATTTTTATTTTCAATAATTTAGCGATAGAATAAGCCACGTAATCATAAACCGTATGGGGGACGTTAGTATACAAAACCATATCGGGCTTAAATTTCTGAAGAACACCGTGCCAATATTGAACCTGGGTGTAATATAATTGCTTTCGCTTGCTCACCGGCCATCCTTCAAAATGTTTATTCATCATAGTAAGAACAATCGATTCAGTTTCCTGAAGCTGTTTTAATAAATCTTCTCCGGGTGGAAGAAAATTAGCATTCGCAAACTCTTTCGGCGGAATTCCAGATCGGGCTTCAAAATGATCGTGAAAAATCGTGCCCGGAAAAAGCTTGGCATCGACTTCTTTATCCAAATTAATGCCGCTCCAATACAAAATCTCGTGGCCTTGTTTTTTAAGTTCCAACGGCACGGCAATCATTCCTAAATCCTTGCCGCTCCATCCTAAAAAAAATAATTTCATTTTAACTAATTTGTTTTAATTCTTCTAAAATTGCCTGGGTGATGTTTTTCATCCCTGCCTCTTTACTGACTTTCGAATCTAATCCGCTGGAAGGCGAAATAAATCCGCGAATCGCCGCTTTATCCAGACCGGCTAAATAATTAATGATTTTTTGCTGTTCTGCCAAAAAACCTGAGGCAATTTTTGCCAAAGCATTTCGGCAAGAAAAAACATCATTAACTTTGAACACGCCGGGGCAATCTTTATACCAGGGATAACCGAAGATAATCGCTGGCTTGGACGCTAAAACCGCCTCCCAGCTTGCCGCGCCTCCGACACTAGCCACTGCCTGGGATTTGCGGATTAAATCATAAGAACTGATGTTCATCGGCACTACCCGGACATTTTTGATTTTTGCCATCGTTTCATAATAGCCGCGGTATTTATACGGGGAGAAATTTAAACCATTCCGAAGCCATTGCGCCGGATGCTCCTTTACATAAATCAGCCAATCGCCAGGAAGCGCCGCGGCTAAAGTTTCAATCAATAAAATCTGGTCAACAAAAACACCTCCTTGCGGACTGGAGGACTGCTCTGGCTGAGAATGGAGGGCTAAAAAAATGAATTTTTTATTTAAATCCGGATCAGATTGAATGCTGGCATATTCCTTTTTTAAATTCCATTTTAAAAAATTGATAACCGGGGTAAATAAAATTTTAAAAAAAGCGGGCGGGTTGCTTTTTAATTCCCTTAATTCTCTTAATAAATAATTAAGGGTTTTTGGGAAAAAAGTGCCGTCTCTAATACTTTTTTGAATTTTCTGATTTCGAAAAATCCGGTAAATAAATGAGTGCTTAATTTTCAGATATCGAATATTCGGCGGCAAAAAACCGCTGTTTTTATTAAGATGAAAATTATAATATTCCCGGATATCCTCACTTAAATCCTCCGGAACGGAATTCTTGCCTTTATTTTGTTCCAATTCTCTCTGCAGTGCCTGGCTGCCTTCCCAAAAATTATTCATGAGAAACAATCTCCCAGGAATCCTGGTTTCCAAGAAAACAACGGTTTTAATATTAAGAAGCCCCGCCAATTCATAAATCAGGTAGTCGAAAACATAATGCGGAACCAATGGGAAAATAATGGCATCCGGCTGATATTTTTTTAACACGCCAAACCAATATTGAACCATCTCGTAATAAAGGTGCTTGCGTTCGCTAACGCCGCTTTCAGGAACTAAAAGATTCAGCATAGTTAAAATCAAAGATTCGGTTATATAAAGTTTTTCAATTAAATCCGTGTCCAGCGGCAAAAATTCGGAAACAGCAACTCCAGCAGCCGGCTTAGCTTTCACCGCATCGAGATAAGAATGAAAAATGGTTTTGGGGAAACGATACGCTTCGCTGTCATCGTGACCAACCCAATAAACAATTTCCTGGCCGTGTTTTTCAAACTCCAATAACATTTTTACCAGCTCTAGGCTTTTTTCCGGCCAAATTACGAACAGTTTCATAAATTAAAAATATGAATATCAACGTTTTAGATTATAAATTTTATAAAATTTGGAATTAACATCCTTTAATAACTCCCTTGGCGTTCCTTGTTCAATGATTTTTCCGCTATCTAAAACTAATACCTTATCAAAATCCAAAATAGTGGATAAGCGGTGGGCAATGGCAATAATCGTTACTTTTCCCCTCAACGCTTCAATAGATTTTTGGATCAACATTTCCGATTCATTGTCTAAGGCGCTGGTAGCTTCGTCTAAAATTAAAATTTTTGGTTTGCGAACTAAAACTCTTGCCAGCACAAGCCTTTGCTTCTCTCCGCCGGAAAGACGGACACCTCTTTCACCAACTATAGTTTCAAACTGCTGAGGAAGATTTTTAATGAAATCATAAATATTGGCCATTTGTGCCGCTTCCACGACATCTTCCATGTCTAAGGAATCTTTGTAAAATTTGATATTATTTAAAATCGTGTCATTAATCAAAAAAATATCTTGAGAAACATAGCCGATATTGATTCGCCATTCTTTAAGGCTAATTTCCTCAACGGATCGGCCATCCAGCAATAAATCGCCTTTTTGAGGTTTTAAAAGCCTTAATAGAAGATCAACGATCGTCGTTTTTCCAACCCCGGAAGCGCCTACCAAACCAACCATTTCCCCTTCGGAAACGGCAAAATTTACGTCTTCCAGCACTAGCTGGCTGCTGCCATACGCAAAAGCAACATGCTGCAATTCAAACTTATGATTAAACACAAATGGCTGGCGGCCTTTATCCTCCTCTTTATAGGCCAGCGCCTCATCTTGATATCCAAGAGTGGTATTAAGATAGGGAATGCGGGAATTTAAAAGATGGGCCTCTGATTGAATGGCTTGGATATTCACAAACACCTTGTTAATCGCATAAACAATAACCGCGAAAGACGCGATTTGAAAAGAGGAGGTTTTATACAAAAAAATAAACGCGCCGATAATAAAAAATATTCCGACTGGCTGCAAAATGACGCTGGTAAATCCATACAACAATTCCGATTTCATCCGCAACTTTTTTAACTGATTGAAATAATCCAGTCCTTTTTGATATACCGCCATTTCAACGGAAAAAGATTTAATGGCTTTCATATTAAGAATATTTTCATTTATAAAATGAGAGAGCTCTTTGTATCGGCTTCCGGTATCAGCGGCCGCCCGCTTGGTTTTAGAAAAAAGAGGCTTAAAAAATATCAAAACCAATATCCCGAATGCAAAAGCCAATGCCGCCACCAAAGAAGAAATATTCCACACCAAAAAACTGTAAACTAAAAAATTAACAACAATAAAAAAAGAAAAGCTGAGATGGGAAAACAGCCCGGTAACATAACCCAAGTCGGTAATTAAAATCTGATCCAGATTGCCGAGTTTCTGCCGGGAAAGATACGGCCAGCTGCTGGCGAGCAATGCCTGGAACAATTCAATTCTCTTATTTTTTTCATAATTAGCCGCGGTGCGCGCCACAATATATTGCCCCGCTAAAGACATTACCGCCTTTAATACGAATAAAAAAGCAATGAAGCCCAAAAAATAACTAACTGTATACGGCAAATGGGCATAAGCAAAAAAACGCTGAAGAATGCGGGATACCAAATCCGAAGCGGATGCCTGCTGATTATCAATGAGAGAAAATAATGGAATGATGGAATTGATCCCCACTCCATCCAAAAGACTGCTGAAAGCGCTGAAAAATGCCATAGCGGCAATTTGCTTTCGATACGCTCCGAATCCTTTATTTAACAACTTAAATAAATTCCAAAATTTCTGGAAGATCGTCATCGTAGCTATAAATTTTTTTCTATTACTTTTGCTATAGACTCAAAGTCCAGCTGATGATATTTCAAAACCTCGGCATTATGGCCGCAGGCAGGAATCTTATTTAAGCCCAAAGAAATGGTTTTAATTGGCAATCCTCTGTCTAAAAGCGCGCTTTTAATTTGAACCCCTTGGCCCAAAGCAACATAATGATCATCAATTGTAACTATCATTTTATACGGCGCGATAATTTCGGATAGCCATTTTTCATCTATTCTGTTCAACCAGGGAAAGTTAACAACGCTGGCGGAAATTCCCTGCTCCCGGAGAAGCTTAACGGCCTTTACTGCTTCAGTTGTTATCACTGGACCATAAGCAAAAATAAGGACGTCTTTCCCTTCTGGAGTAAGATAGGCTCCCCGGCCGATTTCTAATTTATAATCAGCCGGCAATTCAAACGGGCATTCGCAAGCGATATTGACTAGCCGGATATAAGTTGATTCCGGATTAGTCTCCGCTGCCCAGCGAAGAGCGAGGCGAGTTTCTTTTTCATTGCAAGGTTGAATAAGGGTCAAACCGGGAATGGCGCCGAGAACGGAAATTCCTCTAACCGATTGATGGGAGTGTCCCGGCATTCCGGGCAAAAGACCAGCCAGAGATCCGGCATAAATAATTTTCCTTTTTTCCGTAGCGTTATTATAAAAATGTTCATTAGCCCGGGTAGTTAAAAAACATTCAAAAGAATGGACTGCTGGAAGCACGCCTTGAAGCGCTAACCCGCCGGCGAAAGAAACCATATCCTGCTCGGCAATGCCGCATTCAAAATAACGCTCTGGAAATTCTTTTTTAAACGGAATAAGACCGGTATCCAATACTAAATCCGCGTCCATCGCGACTAAATCTTTCCGTTCTCTGGCAATGCTTACCAACTCATTGCCATAAGCGGAAATCAATCGTTGCCAATTATCGCCAATTGATGAAACTGGCATATCCCTAGATTCAAACCGCAACTGTTCCAGGCCCGCTTCTTTCAAATTCTTATCAGCTCGGCCGCTTATTTCTTGAAAAGCTGCCAAATATTGTTCATAATTCGGAGCGCCGCTATGGAATTTATAAAATCCATCTTCTCCAAGTTTAGTCATAAAAGAAACTCCGGCTCCTTTTAAGGTGTCGGCAATAAGAATCTGCGGCCGATCTTTAACTTTCTTAAAATGCTCGAAGACCTTTTTAAGCGCGGCCAAATCATGGCCATCACAGCGAGCGACTTCCCAGCCGAAAGAACGGAGTTTGTCTTCTAAATTACCAAGACTGCTGGTATTTTTCAGCCAGGTGTCGGATTGAATTTTATTATGGTCTATAATGGCGGTAATTTCAGAAAATTTCCCATTAACGGCTGGCTGAAGCGATTCCCAAAATTGCCCCTCCTGAAGTTCACCGTCGCCGGTTAAAACATAAACCCGGCCGGATTTTCCTTTCAGCCGTTTTGCTTGCGCCAGGCCGCGAGCTTTGGAAATCCCCATGCCTAAAGAACCGGTATTCGCCGCAATATGCGGAGTCCCGATATCCGGGTGGCCGGGCAAACCGCCAAGCCGGCGCAATTTATGGATCATTTCCAGCGGCAACTTTTCCAGGCCAATCAATAAGGAATACAGCGCCGGAACATCATGCCCCTTAGAAGAAAAGAAAATATCGCTTGGGTCAGAATCGCTTTCATTCGGATTTTGCATTTCTTCCAGCCACAGCCAGGTCAAAATATCCAAACAGCCGAAAGTTGATCCCGGATGCCCGGATCCAGTGTAGCGGATCAGATAAAGAGCATTGAGGCGGAAAATGTCAGTAAGGATTTTCACGCGTAAAAATGGATCAGAAATTTTTTCCTTAATTTTCTTGATTTCTTCTGGAACAACATAATAAAGAGGTTGCCCCGCTTTAGTTGCGCCAGAAATATTAGCGGATTCTCCCATAGTAATGCAATGTATTAATATAACATCCTAATTAACCGCAAAGTTATTGACAAATTATGGTATTATAATTAAAATATCAGCATGAATAAGCGGGTTATCGTGGTTTCGGGTCTTACCTTAAACTGCCCCGAGCAGAGACCCGCGGCAGTTTATTTTAATTTTAAAAGTTGCTATTTATGAAAATATCCTGTATAATATTAGCAGTTATTTTAACAATAGGAGGATAAATTGGTAAATTCTGGAACAGCATTACATCCCGCAATACTGATTAAAGGCATATCCAGGCGCGATATTGGAGGAGCAAAAACAGTATTTATTAATATGCCGCTTCGAGAAACCGCCGTGCCGTCAACTCTGCCGCAAGGACCGCTCTTACTCGCTACTAATTTAAGAAAAAATTATGACGTATACGCAACGGTCATTGACCTAAACGGCTATCGAATCAAGGACGAAAAGGCAAAAGAGCGTAATCTGCCTAACGGCAGACACCTCACACTAGACGAAACCTTTGCGCTGATTAAAGAACATTTTCGCGTCCATGGTAATCCGGATTTCGTCGGTTTTTCCGGAATGATCACTACGCTCCGATGGCAAGAACGGGTTGCTAAAATGATCCGGGAAATCCTGCCCGACGTATTCTTAGCGTCCGGAAATGGCTTGGCCACGGAATTAAAAACTGGATTGTTCAACTATATCCCGGAACTGGACGCCGTAGCCCGATCCGAAGGCGATGATGTCATCGTAAAAATAGTGTACGACGCCTGCCTTATTAAAAAAGTTGGCATTGAATCAGCAGTCGCATCAGGGAAATTAGCGCCGTATTATCTTGGAAAATTCAAAGGAAGGCATCGATTTCTCTATGAAGGCAATCGGCCGATGAATTTGGATGCCATACCTTTTGCGGATCTCGATCTCTTGAAAGAAGATGTGCGCGGCAATCAGTTGCTGGAATACTACATCAATAATCCTGTGTGGGGAATGGGAGCCAATAACAGCTCCGCAACATCGTTCTCCATGAAGAGAAGCACTACCTTCGTTTCTTCTCGAGGATGTCCGTATGCCTGTTCTTTCTGCTTCCGGGGATCGCAAGGGGAAAGAAATTATGGAATGCGTTCAGCGGAAAATATTGCGGAAGAGATGCGGTTGCATATAAAAAAATATAATGTTGATTTTATCGGCATGCCGGATGATAATTTCGGCGTCAACTATGAACGCATACGGGCCATGAAACCGCTGCTGCAGCCATTGAATATCCGGTGGGGAACGCATACGCGACTCGACGAATCAGCCGGTCTGAAGCCTAACCAAAAAACTGGCGGATATGTCTTCGAGGATCCAAAGCGAGTGGATATGATGGCAGAAGCAGGATGCATTTATATCGGCTTCGGCGCTGAAAGCGCCAGCCCTCCGGTTCTCACGGCAATGCACAAGGGCGGTTTTATACTGCAGAACGGAATGACCGAAGTGATGGTTGACGGCAAAACATACCAATTCCCCCGAACCATGATAGAAGGCATTAAAAATTGCGAATATGCCGGTATCCACGCAAACTGCACCTGGATTATGGCGTATCCCACAGAAACGCTTGAAGACTTAAAAACCAGCGTCGCTTTCATGAAATGGCAGGAAAATTTTTATGCCAGCCGAGGAAAATCTCTTGATTCAGTCAATAAAAGAATGTTTGTTGCCACCTGGTATCCTGGCACCACAATGCTGCAATACGGCAGGGTGCAAGAACTGCTGACGAAAGTATTCGGAATTACCTTCGACCCATTCACTAAAGAACCGGTCTGCGACGAAAAATTCCATCAGTATGTCTTAGAACTTGATGATGCAACAAAAATTATGCACGATCCAGTCAGTAGCCAGCCACTGAATTTCGGCGAAATGCCCATGGATGTTTTTTTACGGGCAAGAGACTATGTCGATCAAGGAGAGACGTACAAAATCCTAGAAATGTAATTATAAAGTCCCGAGTAATATCGGGGCTTTTTTATTTCTCAAAATGGATCAATGCTCACCTGTTTCCAATCAGAATAAAAATCCAGCGACTTTATCCCAGGCTCCCGCCAGCCATTACCGGAAAGGCCAACGCCGCCAAAAGGCATGTGCGGCTCACTCCCGTGCGTTGGGCCATTGACTCGCACTACTCCGGTCAAATGCTTTTTAATAAATTCTTCCGAGCGCTTTTTATCTTTAGTGTGAATCGCGCTGGAAAGGCGAAATTCGGATTTATTAGCAAGCTTAATAGCCTCATAAAAATCCCGCGCTTTATAAAGAACAACCACCGGCCCAAAAATTTCCGTACCAGAAAGTTCATCTTCCGGCGGAACATTTTCCAAAACCGTCGGTGCAAGAAAATAACCTTTTTCGCCAATCTGTTTTCCGCCGCTGAGCAAAACAGCCCCGCGAGAAACTGCGCCATCAACCGCATTCAAAATTTCCTTCATTCGCCTTTCATTTATAATCGCGCCATAATCATCGGTATCGCCGGTTCCCACTTTCAATTTGGAAACTTTATCAAGAAAAAGATTTTTAAATTCGTCATACGCTTTTTCAAAAATTATGATCCTGCTGGTAGAAGCGCAACGCTGGCCGGCATCCACAAATGCTCCGGCAGCCGCCAGTCTTGCCGCCCGTTCCAAATCCGCGTCATCGCAAACCACAAAAGGATTTTTTCCGCCGGCTTCAATGGAAACTTTGGCCAGGCGATCAGCGGTTGATTTTAAAATTCTTGCGCCGGTAGC
>MHJM01000025.1:4517-5696 GCA_001818705.1 Candidatus Harrisonbacteria bacterium RIFCSPLOWO2_02_FULL_45_10c | reverse complement strand
GCCGATCTTCCACTAATGGCGAGCCCGCTTCCGGACCGAGTCCCTGCACGACTGAAAAAACTCCTTTTGGCAATCCAGCTTCTTTTAAAATCTTCGCGAAAATAATCGCGGCATAAGGTGTTAATTCGTGAGATTTTAAAACTACCGCGTTCCCGCACAAAAGCGAAGGAAAGGATTTCCAGGCAACGCCGACAATAGGAGTATTATAAGGAGCGATAAGCGCTCCCACGCCAATACTCTGGCGAATTAACTTAGTTTCCCGATTTGGAACCGCGCTCGGCAATTTCAATTCTTGAGAAAATTCATCGGCCAGCCCGGAAATAAACAAGCCGCATTCCACTACCGCCCCAACTTCTCCCATGGCTTGTTTCTTAGATTTACCGCTTTCTAAAGCCACGATTTCCGCAATTTCCTCTTGCTGGCTTTTTACCGATAAAGCGGCTTTTTTTAAAATTGCGGCGCGCTCCGCTGCCGGCGTCCAGCTCCAATCTTCAAAAGCCGCGCTGGCGGCAGTAACAGCTTTTTGAATTTCTTCCCTGCCGCCGCTTGCGACTTCCGCTAAAACTTCTCCGGTGGCCGGATTAAATTTTGGAAAAAATTTCCCGGATTCGAATCCGATTTCTTCATTATTAATCCAATGAAAAACTTGTTTCGGGTAATTCATTTTATTTTCATTTTATTCATTAGCTGTTCGGCAATGGAAAAATCTACCTCATTGTCAATATCCACGGCCCGCTCCTGAGGAATAATATGATAACGGCACCGATCGCCTTGCAAAAATCCGCGTTTTATCAAATCAACCCTGGAAGCAATGATATTGGCCCTAAAATAGGCCTTCTCGTGCCGCTGGCGGTCAGTCGGGGTAGCGTCGGTTCCTCTGCCAGTAAAATAATTTACAACATAATTACCGCCTTTCCCGTCATCTACTAACTTCAGCGCTTTTGCCGGATTTTGCCTGGCTTCCGCGATAACTACTCCGGAATCTGCCTCGGGATCTTTTAGCAGCTCTTCAATAAGGCAATCTATGTCTTCAGCGGTTTGAAAAGGAACCGTGGGGAGCATTCTTAAAACGATATCCGGAAAAAAACTTTCTTTTTGCCTAAGCCATTCCAAAGCGTGATTTATATATTCAATATCCTGCGATTTATCTCCGGCTATTTCTTTCGGCCGTAAAAAAGG
>MHJM01000025.1:4287-4499 GCA_001818705.1 Candidatus Harrisonbacteria bacterium RIFCSPLOWO2_02_FULL_45_10c | reverse complement strand
AATAACCAAAGTGGAACCGGTCATATAAGAAGAAGCTTTATTGGAAGCTAGAAACAAAATTGCGGCGTTATATTCATTAACTTCCGCCATCCGTCCCAAAATAGTGCGCTTATTATATTCTTTGGCAAATGCCGGATCCCGATGCGGATTCACGCCGCCAGGCACCAGCGTGTTCACTCGCACTGGCAAGCCGGTTTGTCCGCAATATTCCG
>MHJM01000025.1:0-4279 GCA_001818705.1 Candidatus Harrisonbacteria bacterium RIFCSPLOWO2_02_FULL_45_10c | reverse complement strand
CGAGTGAAATTAAGCACGCCGGATTTGGCAACGCTGTAGGCAACCGGCTTATAAAATTCTTCGCCGCTTTTTCTCCGAAAATCATAAACTGACTGGTCTGGAGAAACTACCCCATAAGTGGAAGAAATATTAATAATGCTGCCCATTTTTCCAGTTGGCCGGATAATCCGCAGAAATTCTTGAGACATAAAATGCGTGCCCTTGAGATGGGAATCTAATACCGCGTCCCAAAAAGCTTCCGGATAATCCTCATATCGGCCGCCATCTTTTGATTCCGAGTCATACACCACGTTAATTCCAGCATTATTTACCAAAATCGTAGGCGCGCCATATTGCTCCACTACTTTCTGATAGGCCTTTTTTACTTCTTCCTTTTTAGTGATATCTGCTTGAAATTCGCCGGGCTTTATATCAAAGGCGGCTACTTTGGCGCCAGCCGCAGCCAAAATTTTAACATATTCGCTGCCCAGCTGGCCAAGACCGCCGGTCACAATCGCCACCTCCCCAGTAAGATCAAATAAATTTTCAATATATTTATTCATTTTTAACGAATAACTAAAGTAGTGATATCAATCCCTTTGGCTTCTAAAATCAAATTGGCCAGATCCCGGACCGCGCCGTCGCCTCCGCGGCGCGGCGTGACATAATGGACCATCTTTTTAATCACTTCCTCTGCCTGCGCCGGAGCAGCAGAAAAACCAACTGCTTGCAAAAGATCGTAATCGCTAATATCGTCTCCGATAGCCGCGCAATCGGATAAAGCCAAATTGTATCCCCGAAGCCAGGATTCAGCGGCAACGGCTTTCTGTTCGCGCTGCACGCCGCTAAACAGCTTCACCGGAGGCATTTTGCCCGCTTTGGCAGCTGGAAAATTATTCCACCTTTCCACCAATTTACCTAAAAAAAGGGCGTCAATTTCTTTTTCTCCGGTAATGCAGGCAACTGGTATCCCGGCGGAACGAAGCAGCGAAATCCCCTGCCCATCCGCATGGCTTCTTAATTTTCCCAAACTGCCGTTAATTCCTTCCAAAATCTGACCGGTAAAAATCACTCCGTCGCCATCCAGCGCCACTGCTCGAATATTTTTAAGGCGTTCTTTAAGCTTTTGATCCAACATATTAAATTTAAGCTTCCCATATAATCTGATCGTTGGTCAGAATAGAATCTTCCGGAATATCCGATTTAGCCCATTTCCCAACTATTTTAGGGATCAAATTCGGCTTTAATCCGTCTCCCGGACCTTTAACAGTAAGCATTTCAGCTTTAATAAGCGTGCCTTTGGGAATAGCAGAAACAGAAACAATGCTTTTAGCAAGCTTAACGCGCATCTTTTTTTCCATATCAGTAATCCTTTTAATACCATCACCCAGCGCCGGCTCAATATTATTTTTTATAAATTTAACCAACATTCTCAAGCCATCCGCCTCCAAAGAAGCCGCGTGGTCTGACCCCTTCGCAGCCCGGTTCAAAGTAAAATGCTTCTCGATAACCGCGGCGCCCATTGCCATTGCCGCGATCGGTATGGCCACTCCGCTTTCATGCCCAGAATATCCCACAATAGCCTCGTAACGGTCTTTTAAAAAATTCATAACCCGAAGATTAACCTTATCATTATCGCAAGGATAATCAGAAACGCAGTGCATCAAAATTAATTCTTTATTATGTTTCAAAATAGTTTCTACCGCTTCATCCACCTCCTCCAAAACGCTCATACCGGTAGACAAAATTACCGGCTTGCCTTTTTTAGCGATATGTTCAAGTAAAGGAAGATTAGTGAGATCGGCGGAGGCCACTTTATAAGCGGGAAGGTTCAGAGTTTCTAAAAAGTCAGCGCTCTTTTTATCCCAAGCGCTGGCAAAAAAAATAATTCCTTCATTATCAGAAAAGTTTTTCAATTCTTGCCAGGCTGATTCCGGCAATTCTAACTTCTTTCGATGCTCGCCGTAAGTTGCGGCAAAAGCATTTGGGCTGTCATAGGGCTTTTTCAAAGCTACTCTGGTCAATATGTCTTCAGTGCTCCGTTTTTGAAATTTAACCGCATCCGCTCCGCATTCTTTCGCGGCTTTTATTAATTGTTTTGCGATTTCAACATCGCCATTATGATTAATCCCGGCTTCAGCAATAATAAAACAGGGCTCTCCTTCGCCAACGTACTTATTGCCAATCTTAATCCGCTTAGGCAAATCTTTGTATCTGCTTCCTTGAGCCATAATAATTATAAAACTTCCTTTAGGCTATCTCGGTTACTTATCCGCCAATGCCTCCCGATATTTTGGCCATTTATTCGGCAGCACAAAAAGCAGGTCCTCGCTGGCATTATCGTAAATTTTATAAACTTCTTTTGATTTCAAAAGCGGGCCGTATTGCTCCGCTAGTTGATTTTGATAACGATAAGAAGCAATCAGCAATATATCGCAAGAAGCGCGTTTCAATTGACGGGAAGTTAGCACTTTATATTTTTGAAAAGGCGCTTCCCATTTTCCTGAATGATCCGCTTCTTTAATCGGATAATAAGCGCCAACCACGTTTAAATCAGCGAATTCATTAATATATTCATAAAGAAGTTTGGTTTTATTTTTTGATCCGATAATCAAAATTTTTGATTTATCTTTAAGCCACCGGTGCGCGGCTTTTTCCAATTCGTATTTAGACCGGTAATCGCGCCACCAATTGGCAATTTTATTATCCTCATCTACGTATGGCTGAATTTCTTCTTTTTTATATCCTCGGCAAAGCACCTTAGTAACAATATGACTGTAATCACGCTCCAGATCAGCGGCCCGTTCTTGTAAAAGTTCTTCACGGATCCCGGCGGCGCGCTTTTTATTTTTCTTCTTGCTGATTAAATATCCCTCTAAATAAAGATAATCAATATTAGTTCCCAGAAAAGTTATCAAGGCGTCTCTTGGCGTTTCCACAATCGGTTCCCCGGCTACGTTATAAGAAGTATTTAAAATTACCGGCACTCCGGTTAGCTTCTTAAATTCAGAAATTAAATCATAATATAAAGCATTTTGAAGGCGGTTAACGGTCTGTACCCGCGCTGTTCCATCGACATGAGTGATGGCGGGCACGACTTTCTGCTTATTCTTCTTTACTTTGGCCACCAGAAGCATATAAGGGCTCGGGTAGCCGTTCAGTTCAAAATATTCATCAGCGTCTTCTTCCAAGACCGCCGGAGCGAACGGACGGAATGATTCGCGATGCTTCACCCGTTCATTTAAAATTTCTTTCATTTTCGGATGGGTGGCATTAGCCAAAATGCTCCGCGCCCCAAGCGCCCTAGGCCCGTATTCCGAACCGCCGCGCAACCAGCCAACTATATAATTCTTGGCAATCAGTTTCGCAACTCCCGCTACCTGTTCGCCTATTTCCGTATACGAAAATTTCTTGGAATCAAGCAGTTGTTTAATTTCTTTTTTATTATAGGAAACGCCGGTATAGGCATTAGGCATTATAAATCTCTTTTTTGGACGGGACTTATCTATCATGTAGTAGGCATAAAGGCAAAGGCCGAGAGGCAATCCAGAATCGCTGGAAGCCGGTTGAATATAAATATTTTCAAATGGCGCCTGGTCAAGAATTTTTTTATTGGCCACACTATTTAAAGCCACACCCCCAGCCAAGCAGATATTTTTGCTTTTTGTAAGCTGATAAGCGCGCCTTGCTAAATGAAGCATCGCCCTTTCGCACTCTTCCTGAATCTCGTAAGCGGCGCGGGCGAAATAAGGTTTTAAGGCGTCTTTTTGATCTTTGGCGGATTTGAGGGCGCTGGGCCGGAGCTTCACATAAGGAAGGCGAGAAAAAAGTTCGGTATAATCCGTATGAATCCCATCGTATTTCGGCTGAAAATTAATAACCTTCATTTTATATTTTTCTCCGTAGGGAGCAAGCCCCATTACCTTTCCGGGCGCCTCATTTCTATCAAACGGCAGCACTTTACAGCCAATCCAGTTATACGCTTTTCCGATGCCGCTTTCCAAGCCTTTTTCAAGCGGAATAATCCGATCACCTTTCCCATAATAAATATTTTGAGTTTCCAAATCCGAACCAGTGCCGTCAACCGTAAGGATGGCAGCTTCTTTGAAACCGGAAGGGTAAAAAGCGCTCGCGGCATGCGCATCGTGATGATAAGGCACTTGATAAAATTTTTCCGGAGGAATATTCAACTTTAACTTAATGTAATCAAATTCGGCTTTGCGGTAGGCGGGACCAGAATTATGCCATCGCTTGATTCTCGCCCAATCGCCTACTACCATATCAATTTCCTTAACCGATT
>MHJM01000024.1 GCA_001818705.1 Candidatus Harrisonbacteria bacterium RIFCSPLOWO2_02_FULL_45_10c | reverse complement strand
TTTTCCGAGCTGCGAAATTGCCGCACGGCAGACGGGTAGCTCGCTTGAGATAGTATGGCGATTTTCTTTGGTATATTGTAAAATATAAATTATGAACTATGCCGCCGCGGAAAAAATTGCCAAGATTCTTCGCACTGACAAACAAACCATTTATAAAATCGGGGATCGTTTGGGGCAGATTACCGGCAAGAAAGACGTTTTTGAAAAAATCATTGAAGAGAATACCATTGAAATTAAAAAACGGCTGGAATTACTGAATTTGCCTTACGCATCCGGCGCCAAGAAGATTTATGACGCGCTGATTGCCAAGATTAACGCCGATGACCGGCTGATTTTTGAATCGTGCGGTGAGGCCATCTGTAATAACCAGGATGACTGCAACCGGATTTTAGATGTCGCGCATAAAGTCGTCGGAACGCAAAAAGGATTTTTCATTAAAAAAGAAGTCGCCAAAGAATTGCTTCGCAAAGAACCGCCGAAGACGGTAATGGAATACCTAAAGTATGATTCCGTAGACGAGATGCTGAAAAATGAAAATCTGTTGGAGGTGTTCAGCGCGCTTCGGTTTTTGGAAGGTAGCGAGTGGCTGAACCAGGTATTTTTCAAACAGTACGATAAATTAACCCCGGCTGATTTTGAGGAGCGGGAGGTGGTGGTGCACGCGCTCAGCGAGAAATGGACCGAAGTGGCCCAGAAGTTCGTTATGAAAAAGTGGCACAATATCAGCCACCTGAAGGAGCTCGGCGTAGTTTTCGTAATTCCGATATCGCTGGGCATTCCCGGAGAATTACTCCGTATGCTGAGCCTGATTTTTCATTATCTTCACGAAGTTCCGTTTTATTCAGAAATCTTCCGGAAAATAGCGCAGGTGCCGGAAACTTTTTCGGAAAACTTTGTTTCCTTGCTCCGAGGCGACGTCTTGGAGCATCGGCTGTCGGAGAGTGAAAAAGTTCCTTTTCTGGTTGTCCAGCGTTATCTCGCCAAAGACGATGAAAATGATTGGCGGCTTTTCTCGCCGCGCATTAATCCGGAAGCATTGCATTGGCTGCGGGCGGAGGAGGATCTGGTAAAGATGGCGGCAACGGTTAACGGCTATGCTTCCAAGCTTGAGTTTTGGCATAACCTGGATTGGGTGGGAGATTATTTTAAAGACGAAATCGGCAATGACATACTTGTCAGCTTTAATTTAGTGGATACGGTGATGAGCTTGGTTAAAAATAAAGAGATGATCAAATATCTGTACCATCACCAGGAGGCGCTTTGGAATAAGATTTTTATCGAGTACTTCGGGAGGGAACAATTAGAGCGGTTTTCTCAAGATTATCTGTTGCAGGGGTATTTTGAGATTTAATATATAAACTCTTTAGCCTGAATTTCCTGCTATACTATAGCATGAAGAAATTTAGGTAATTCCGCGCCTATCAATTTCTAAAGAGGAGGGGTCCCCACTTAAATTTTTTTATGAATAAAATATTCCTAAAAATTTTAATAGTTGCATTTGGGCTGATGGCTTCAGTTGAAGTTTTTGCCGCTGTCGGCGTGCCTAAAGTTTTGAATTATCAAGGAAGATTGCTGGACGCATCCGGAATTTTACTTGGAGAATCTGGAACAGAATTTTGCTTCAGATTTTCTTTTTATGACGATTCGGTTGTCGGAGCTCCGGATAATAAATTCTGGCCAAACGGCGCGCCCTCAACTATGACGATTACAGTAAAGAACGGCGTTTTTGACGCAGGGATAGGCGATACTTTAAGCGGAGGAGATATTTTAGATTTTGATTTTCAGTCACAGGATGCGGCATATGTAAATACGGAAGTTGCCCAAAAAGTCGGCGCGACCTGCGCCCCTGGCGACGGCGCGGAAGTTTTTGAAAACTTATCTCCCCGGCAACGCGTTGTTTCATCCGGCTATTCAATTAATTCCGATACCGTGGCTGGTTTTCGCGCCGCGCCGTCGGCAAGCGGAAATCAGATTCCGGTTTTAACAAACGGAAATTTATTTTTAGGGTCATTGGCTCCGCAAATTAATGCCACCTCTTCAAATTCGTTAACGATTCAAGGGAGCGCTTTAGGAGGCAATCTGCTTTTAAATTCTCTAAGCGGGTTTGTCGGGATCGGCACGACTTCTCCTTCACAACTTCTTTCTGTACATGGAAATGCGTTTTTTTCCGG
The DNA here is from genome assembly GCA_001818705.1 of Candidatus Harrisonbacteria bacterium RIFCSPLOWO2_02_FULL_45_10c. GTDB lineage: Bacteria > Patescibacteriota > Minisyncoccia > UBA6257 > 02-FULL-45-10c > 02-FULL-45-10c. The sequence goes on along the minus strand of MHJM01000024.1, from coordinate 7,035 downwards.
TAATATTTTTGCGGCGAATATTAAGGCGACTGGGACTCTTAATGTCACCGGACTTACCACGCTTACCAACGCATCTGCGACCCAGATAACAACTGCCGGCAGCGCATATCTTGCAACTACCGGAGGCAATGTCGGCATTGGTAGCACTTCTCCTTGGGGGCTTCTTTCAGTGAATCCTGATGGAATAAGCGGTCCTGCTTTTGTAGTTGGTTCTTCAACAGCCACTCTTTTTTCAATTACGCAAAGCAGAATCGGCAATCTTGATTTTTCCAGAGTGACGGTTGGCGGACCAGCTAAAGAAGACCAGCTTTATGTTTATGGCCGGATTAACAGTTCCTGGCGCGTTTATCAAAGAGAGTGGATGGCAACTTGTTCGCCTTTAGCCGATGTGGTCGTTGATACGGCTGATATTTGCGGATTAGTTTTTGATGAAGACGCTGATGGGGCAGTTGAGGCAAGAGTTAGCGGAAGTTCCGCGATTCGGCTTCGGGCAAGTACTAGAGGAAGCTTAGCAGTTGGCGAAGGAGCGATTTTAGGTTCCGGTGGGTCGCTGTTAATGGATAGAAATAATAATCCGGTAATGGAAGCAAGGGTGATGCCGCTAACTTTGACTAATCACCGAATTGAAGCGGGGTTTACTGTTAGGGCGTTAAACGGTAATATGGCAGTCAATACAAATGGAGTATATTTTCGCGCCACACCCGCTTCGCCAAATTGGATAGCGGTAAACCGCAGAGGCGCAGAAACGGCTATTGATACCGGCGTTGCCGTTTCCACTACAAATTTTCAAGAACTTCGTATAGAAATAAATGGAAACTCTGATACTCGTTTTTTCATTGACGGCGCGTTGGTTGCCATTATTACTGACAGGATTCCAATTCAGGATCTTGGATTTTCGGTGGGTAATGCATTAATAACAACTGCCAATGCCGTAAAAAATTTGGATATTGAATCTATTAAGGTTTGGATTGACGACCTTCCGGAGAGAACAAGCGGAGAAATAGCAACGACAAGCGAAGATAATCCTATCAGTGAAATTCAAACTGCGGAAGCGGCTGACAGCGGTTTAGGCGATGTGGTAAGCCGGATATTGGTCTCGCTTGGTTTATTTATTGAAAATGGAATCGCTAAGTTTCAAGAGTTTATCGCGGAAAAAGCGGTTATTAAAGAAGCCGAAGTTCAAAATCTTAAAGTTTCGGGGAAAATTCAATTATTGGATCAGATTACCAATGAAGTTTATTGCACTTGGATTGAGGATGGAGAATGGGAAAAAGTTTCTGGAGTTTGTGAAAATATTTCCGCCAGCGCGGTAACGGCTCCGGAGGAAAATCTTCCGGCAGACAGCGCAACGACTACGGATTCCAATCCAATAATAAATGAATATGCAACATCAACCGAAAACATTAATTAATTTTATACTGCCTACAATTTTATTTTCCGCATCTTTAGTTTTTGCTGCAGATTTTACCAGCAATAATTTTATTTTTCGGAATCCGGTCATTGATGTATTTGGCGGAGTTGCCAGTTCCAGCAGTTTTCAGCAGGGAATTGCCGGCGGCCAAAACGCGTCCGGAGAATCAACGAGCGCTAATTTTGTGGTATTGTCCGGATTTCTTTACTTTAATGATTTTACTCCGGCCAGCCAGAACTGGCGCTGGTATGATGATGAAACCAGCGAAACCCCCGGTGTCGCGCTTGCAAATGAAAATGCGGCGCCTATTAATATTACGAACCAAAATATTATAAAGCTTCGTTTAACTATTAAGGAATTGGGCGGCATAGGAAATAAAAATACTAAATTCCGGCTTCAGTTTTCCGAATACTCGGATTTTTCCAATGATGTTCAGAATGTAGTGGAAACGGCGGATTGCGCTGATAATTCGCTTTGGTGTTACGCGGACGGCGCCGGATCAGACAATGCTTTAATTCAAAATAAAACTTTATCTGATGCCGATTCTTGTCTTAGCGGAATAGGAAATGGCTGCGGAACTCATAATGAATTTGGGTCCAGCACTTCTTCTTTTATACATACAAGGAATGCGGCTTCGGAATATGAATTTACCATTAAGCATGCCGGAGCAAGAGCCAATGCCGTGTATTTTTTCCGGGCTTTTGATCTTGGAAATAATAAACCGATTGTGCTTAAGCCGGGCGCTTTTTATCCCAGCTTGGTGACAGAAGCGGCCAGGCTGACTTTTTCCATTAAATCCTGGATTAGAGACGGAAGAGGCGCAAAGATTAACCGTTACCACTAATGGTACGGACGGCTATCGGATTTTTATATTCCAAAGGCAGGGATTATTGGGAGACGGCGGTTCGGAAATCGCGCCGATTATCGGTAATAATGAAGTTCCTTTAAATTGGTCAGCCGCTTGTCCGGCTTTGGATCAAGGATGTTACGGTTATCATTCCGGCGACGACGCCCTTTCCGGCAATGCTAGTCGTTTTTCTGCCAATAACACTTATGCCAAGCTGGAAAATTCCCCGAAGGAAGCGGCTTTCAGTTCGGTTCCGGTCATCAATGAATCGGTGGATATAATTTTTAAAGCCCAGATCGGGCCGGAACAGCCGCCAGAGGACTATCAAAGCGGCGCCGGTTATATTATTGTTCCGGTTTTCTAAAATGTTTAATCGATTAAAAATTAATTTAAGATTGGTTCTTATTGTTGCTGGATTGTTTTTAGTTTTTGCCAATGTTCAAGCCGGCTATTTAAAAGTTGAGCCAGTCATTATAGATAAGAAAGGAAATCCAAGAGAAATTTTTGAAGAAACTTTGATATTAACAAATCAGGCAAATTATAAAATGAACATTTATGCGGCTGTCTATAATTTGGATGCAAGAAACGGAGAACGGGAGTTTTCAGGTCCGGCGCAAGCGGATCTCGCCAAATCACTGGCAAATTGGATTGAAATTAATAGGGGAGTGATTCAGTTGCTGCCGGGAGAGAAAAAAAGCATTGATTTTCTTATTAAAGTGGGGCCAAGAGCCGTGCCGGGAATTTATCACGCCAGCATTGCTTTTTATGAAGGATCGGATAGAATAGAAGCGGAAAAAAGAATGTTCGGTCCAGAGGTTTTGATTAATGTGGAAATCGCGGTAAAGAATGATGAATTTTTGCGTTTAAAAAAATTTTCCGCCGACAAAATTATTTTTTTGGGATTTCCGGCTTCTTTCGTTTATGAATTGGAAAATAGCGGAATTAAGCCGGTAAAATTCAATGGAGAGCTGATGATTTTTAATCGGAGAGGCGAAGAAGCGGGATTTATGCCGATTGGCGAAATAAATGCGGAAAAATTCAGCGGTCAATTGGCGGTTTCTCCTCACCGGAAATCAGGGAATTCCAGCGGCGTTTTGGCAAATTTGTCGGAATTTAATAAGGATTTCGGAAGATATAAAGCGATTTTATCTTTGAAATCCGAAAACGGACAGTTGGTTCAAGATACGGCTTTTTTCTGGGTAATTTCCCGGCCGATCTTGGCGGGATTAATTTTAGTCATAGGCGCCATGGCAATTTTGGCAATTTATATTTTCAAGAGGTTTTATGAAGAAAACAATTCCTAAAATAAATGCAGTAATTATTTCCGCAATTTTACTTGGATTTTTTTCAGCTTTTTCAACCTTTGGAAATGAGCCCATCGCTTTCACCGTAACGCCATCTTTATTTAAAATAAATCTTGGTCCGGGAGAAAACTGGAACAGCGGTTTAAAAATTTTTAATAATAATTCAACCGACCTGACAATTCATATTTCAACCGTCAATTTAAACAATGAATCAGTTCCGGTTTTAAATGAGGATTCGGAAATTTACGGACATTCGCTTGCTAATTGGATAAAATTCAGGGATAGCACAGTAACGATATCGGGGAAGCAAAGCGTATTTCTGCCATTTTCTTTAAAATTGCCGGCTGACACTTCGCCGGGCAGTCATGTAGCCGCTATTCTTATCGGCAACCAGCCGCTGAGCGAGAAAACTCAAGAATTAAAATCCGCCAGCTTCATCTCTTCAATTTTATCGGTGCGGGTTAGCGGAGAAAAACGGGTTGGAGGCGGCATCAAATCTTTTATCGCGGAAAATAATTTTTACCAGGAGCCAAAGGTCAAATTTTTGCTTAATTTTGAAAATACCGGCAATGTAAATTTAAGCCCATCAGGAGAAATTAAAATTTTTAATTATCTCGGCGAGGAAAGGGGGAACATTTTATTATCCGCTGAAGCATTAAGCGTTTTGCCCCAAAAAAGCCGCGAATTTGTTTTTAATTGGGAAGGGGAAAACTCCGGAATCGGAATGGGAAGATACAAAGCGGCAGTAGCTTTAACTTTCGGGGATCCGATCCAAAACGCCGCTAAAGAGACTTATTTTTGGATAATTCCCATTAATCTGATTCTCGGCAGTTTGGTTATTTTCTTTTTATTGCCGCTTTTCTTATTCTTTGCCGTGAAAACCATTAAATTGTATGTCCATAAAATTATGGAAAAAGAATTTTCCGTTTCTGACCTCCCGCTTAAAAATTATCAGCCAGTTCCCGTAATTTCCGCTTGGAATCCGTTAATGATAATAATGGCAATTTGCCTGCTGTCCGCCGGCGCCGGTGTGGGGATAAGATATGCGGTAGAATCGCGAAAGCCGCATTTCGTTGATGTTCCAAAACCCAAGTTACAGCAAACTGCTTCAATAATTCACCAAACTTATTTCCTTTCGGTGCCGGAAAATAATAATCGTTTTAATGAAGTGGAAATTTTAAAAGAAGATGGCGGCCAGATGCCTTTTCCGGAATTATTGCGGAGATTTTTTCCGTTTTTTGATAAAGATTTTTTAAGCCGAACTTTTGATGACGATTTTACCGCTTTTAGACATTATGACGCTGACGGTTCTTGGCCGGGATATGTTGCAAAAATCAAAGATCACCAGGTTTTAGCTCCGGTTATCGCCCCGATTTTAGAAAATTACGCCGGAAAATTTTATCCATTTCAGGAAGATTTGGGAGAATTTAAAAATGGCAATGTTTTTGGAATCAAAACGCGTTACGCGGTCGGCTCCCGACCCGGCGCATCCTTTAATTACGGTTTATTTAAGGATTATTTGGTAATCAGCACTAATTTTGAAGGCTTTAAACTGGCATTAAGATCATTGGGAGCAGTTCCTTAATAAAAAAAGTTATCCACAGCCGTCTCTTGGGATTGAAACTCAATATGCTATTATAAAGCTATGTTTAAGGTATCAAAATATTCTAAAAACTGGTTATTTGTTTTAGTAACCTTAACTTTAGTTTTATTGGTTAATTACGCTTTGGCGGCCAAGTTAACATCAGTTTCTGATACTTTAAGCGATTCTGAACCAGCCGTAAAATCCAACCACACGATCAAATTTACTCTTAAAAGTCCGATTACCGCCAGTTCAACCATTGTCATTGATTTTGCCGATCAATTCCAAAGCACCAGTACCCCAACTTTTGATGCCGGGGATTTTGATATTGCGTCTTCCTCTGTTGATTTAAGCATTGTTGATGCCGGCAATTGTCCGGGAAGCGGAGCGACCGCCGTTTTTCAACTTACCTCAACCTCGACTGCCAATGTTTTTACCTTTACTCATTGCAATGGCACTGCGGAGGTAGCGGATGACGCTCCTGTTACCGTAAAAATCGGCACCAATGCTACGGTTGGCGTTACCGGCGATAGCCAATTAGTAAATCCTCCCAGTTCCGGTTCTTATGTTATCAGCATTACTGCCCCGGCTGCCGATTCCGCGAATACCAGGGTTGCTATTGTTCCGGATGTTGCGGTGACGGCTAGTGTAGCAACTAATTTCACATTTACCGTGGCTGGCGTTGCTTCGGCAACAACTACGGCTAATGGCGAGGGCGGAACAACCGATGTCACTACTACCGCAACTACTATTCCATGGGGCGAAATATCCTCCGGCACCGCTAAGAAAGCAAGACAGGATTTGACAGTAAGCACTAATGCTAAAAACGGATTTTCAGTTACCCTCTGGAAAGACCAGAATTTAACCAGCGCCGACGGATCGGATATTGATAATTTCCAGCAAACCGCCACTTCTACCGCGGTTGCTTGGTCGTCTCCGACAGCCGATATTGATGATGAGAACACTTGGGGCTGGCAAGGAATTACCAGCGAAGACAGCACTTTAACTGTCGGCGATACTTACGGAACAGCTTCATACAGCGGCATTGGCAGCCAGTCTGCTCCGATTGAAATCTTTTTCCACACCGGACCGGCAAATGGCGTTACCGTTGATAAAGGCAGAACCAAAATCGGCTTTAAAATAGAAATCTCCGCTTTACAAGAAGCAGCCAATGATTATACGCAAAACCTTAATTATATTGCCACGCCGACTTTCTAAGATTTTCTTTCTAACAGTGTTAATTCTGGCAGGCGGCAGTCTGCCAGAATTTTTATTGGTGAAAGCCCAAGAAATTTCTGGCGTAGAAATCCAGCCGGCAATTATTGAACAAAGAATTGATCCTGGCCAAACTTTTAATTCTAAAATTAAATTGACTAATTTAAGTTCGGAAAATAAAACTTTTTACGTAATTATCCGCGATATTAAGACGCTTTCCGACCAGGGATCCCCGATATTCGCCGCTGAAGGAGAATCTACCGGCTTTGAAATAAGCTCTTGGATTAAAATAACAGATAAATCTGTAAATCTTGGCGCCGGCCAAACAAAAGAAATTCCTTTTGCGATTGTTGTTCCGCTAAACGCTCCTCCCGGAGGCCATTTCGGAGGAATTTTTGTGACTCTCGCGCCTAAGCGTCCGGAAACAATCGGTATCGGCACTGGCATTGGTTATCAAGTTGGCACAATTATTAATTTTAGAGTTTCCGGAGAAATAATTGAAGAAGCGCGATTGAGAGGTTTTTCCGCCGATAAATCAGTTTATACTCGGCCGAAAGCGAATTTTTCCGTTAAAATAGAAAATCTTGGGAATGTTTTAGTCAGGCCGCACGGCATTTTGGAAATCATTGATCCTCTTGGCCGGCAAGAAACAATATTAAATGTAAACGAAGAAACC
>MHJM01000023.1:6158-8677 GCA_001818705.1 Candidatus Harrisonbacteria bacterium RIFCSPLOWO2_02_FULL_45_10c | reverse complement strand
GGTTAATTTCCGGAGCGCTTGGGACATCATGCGCGCTTGCAGTCCCATAAATTGCGCGCCCATCTCTCCTTCAATTTCCGCTTTTGGCGTGAGTGCCGCAACCGAATCAATAACAATAACGTCAATCAAGTGAGATTTTACTAAGCTTTCTACGATATTGAGCGCTTCTTCGCCGCTATCCGGCTGGGAGATAATCAGTTCTTTTATCTTAACGCCCAGTTTTGCGGCATACTCCGGATCCATGGCGTGTTCGGCGTCAATGAACGCGGCTTTGCCGCCTTTTTTTTGCGACTGCGCTACCACATTCAATGCCAGCGTGGTTTTGCCGCCGGATTCCGGTCCGTAGATTTCCACGATTCTTCCTTTCGGCAATCCGCCGACCCCGAGCGCCAGGTCCAGGGAAAAGGAACCGGTTGGAATAACATCCACATTCACTTTCTTAGCATCGCCAAGCTTCATAATCGCTCCCTCGCCGAATCTATCTTGCAAGTTAGATAATAATTCTTCTATGCCCGTTGCCGGTTCTTGTTTTTTTTCTTCTTTATTGTCTTTAGACATAAGAGTCAGTTGTTAATGGTTATTAGTTAATGGTTTTATTGTTCGGCATTATTATTTCTTCGCCCGGCTGATACATTACCTGTTTTATTTCAGTAACTTCCCGTCCGAGGAACCGTTGTGCTTTAAATTCTATCGTATTCAGCCCGGGCTGTAAATCATATTCTTTATTAAAAGTGCCGTCCGAAGCGATAAAAATTTCTTCTTCATTAACCAGGAGTTTATCCCGCTGTTCCAGGTAACCGGTAAGCCGGATAATATTTTCGCTGGTTGTGGAAATATCAAATGCCGGATTAGTGACGATTAATTTCGGCAGGCCGGTCAGGCGGCTGATATTTATGAGGATATAAATGAGGACGGCGGCTCCGATAACGCCGCCGATGATTATTTTTTTGGAAAGGCGTTTAATCGCAAAGCGGTTTATCGGCAGAGTGTCGTAAACTCCGGATTGTTTATGTTCCAGCGCTTTTTTATAAAGTTCCCAAAGTTCATCGTGGTTGAGGTGTAGTATCTCGGAAATTTTTTTAATGTAGCCTCGGACGTACGGGGCCGCCGGCAGTTTGTCGATTTCCATATTATGCAGCGCCCAAATATAGCGTTCCGGTATGCCGGTGGCTTGCGCCAGTTTGTCGTGGCTGACATTTTTAAGTTCCAGCGCTTCATCCAGTAGAGTTTTAAGGTCTTTGTGCGGTTCCATAGGTTTAAATCAGGAATTATGAATTATTCTACTATATATTTTCTTCTTTGTCTAAAAAAACCTCGCGGGGCTTGGCGCCGTCGCCCGGTCCCACGATACCGCGTTCTTCCATAATATCCAGCAGTCTGGCGGCTCGGGCATAGCCAACGGCTAATCGCCGCTGTAACAATGAAGCGGACGCTTTCTGCGCTTCGCGGACAACCGCGACGGCTTCATCGTAAAGTTCGTCTTCTGCATCGTTGCTGGAAAATTCTTCAAATCGCGATGCCATCGTCGGATTTTTATCGCCGGCATTGGCAATATTTTGATCCGGAATACTTTCATTGTTATCCCGGATAAAGTCCGTAACTTTGTGAAGTTCTTCTTCGCTGATGTAGGCGCCCTGGATACGTTTTGGCTTAGAGAGTTCGGAAGAGGTGAAGAGCATATCGCCGCCGCCCAGCAGTTTTTCCGCTCCGGCCATGTCTAAAATAGTTCGGGAATCCACCTGACTTGCCACCTGGAGCGCGATGCGGGAAGTGATGTTGGCTTTGATAAGGCCGGTGATAACTTCCACGGACGGGCGTTGAGTGGTTACGATCAAGTGGATACCGGTGGCTCTGGCCATTTGGGCAAGCCTGACAACAGAGCTTTCAATGTCCCGGCCAAAAGCCGCCATTAAGTCCGCCAGTTCATCCACTACGATTAATAAATAATGCATTGAATCATCCGGATTGGATTTATTGTAGCTTTTAATATCCCGGGCGCCGGCGGCCTGCAATTTTTCATAGCGCCGCTCCATTTCGCTGATTGCCCAGCGGAAGACTCCCAGCGCTTTTTTGCCTTCGGTGATGACCGGAGAAATCAGGTGGGGAATATCATTATAGATAGTGAGTTCCACGCGTTTCGGGTCGATAAGGATTAGGCGCAGCGTTTCCGGAGAATTTTTATAAAGCAGAGAGACAAGCAGGGCATGGATCGCAACCGATTTTCCGCTGCCGGTGGACCCGGCGATTAATAAGTGCGGCATTTTTTCTATGTCGGCAATAATCGGTTCGCCGCTAACATCCCGTCCGATGATGAAAGACAGCGGTCCGGCGCTGATGAAATCCGGAAAGGCCATCAGGCTTCCCAGGCGGACAATCGCCGCCGATTTATTCGGCACTTCGATGCCGACCAATGATTTTCCGGGAATCGGCGCTTCAATGCGGATCGGATGGGCGGCCAGAGCGAGGGAAAGATCCTGGTTAAGAGCGACGATGCGGGCCAGTTTAATGCCTTCGGCCGG
>MHJM01000023.1:1265-5873 GCA_001818705.1 Candidatus Harrisonbacteria bacterium RIFCSPLOWO2_02_FULL_45_10c | reverse complement strand
TTTTACAATAATTTCCGTTTCTTTTTCAGCTTCTTCCATCTTTTCTTTTTTACGAAACATCAGCGGAATATTCGCGGTTAAGAGCAAGGCAATCAGGAGGAAAGCGCCGGTCAGAATGATGGCGGAAACATATCCGAATGGAGTTTCAATCGATCCGATCCAGCGGCCGATAAGCCCGCCTTTTTCCGGAAAAAGAACGTCGATCAGGCCCAGCCCGGCATTAATGAAAAGAGTGGCGCCAATTGCGGTAATGGTTAAGTTCCGCTTCTGTTCTTTTTCAAAAAGAAAAACAGCGGCGATTATCAGAAAAATAGTGGGGAACAGATAATATCCCAGGCCGAACAGAACGGTGAGGAAATTATAAATTGTTTCCCCCGCCGGACCGGCTTTATGGAAGGCGGCCAGGATAAAAATTAAAGCGATGGCCGTAACGATAATGCTTAAAATACTGCGTTCAGTATCGGGACTGATTTGGGATCGGAGCATCCCGATTTTATTGAGGATGCTTTTGCCGCCGTTTAATTTTTGAGTTTTTTTTGCCATGGGCAATCGGTTAAAGTAATTCTATTATATAATAAGAACCTATTCCAATAACAATCTTCAAACGCGTTGCTAAGATAAATTGAAAATTTCTAGGCATGCCGACGAGCTTGTGGTGATAACCACAGCGAGGAGGCAGAACAACGAAATTTTCAATTTAAATAGCAACCCGAAGGGATACAGCCAATTTTATTCATAACGGCGTTAGTCGTCACTCAGGTATCTAAAGATACCCATCGCTCCTCCTGCCTGGTTCTGAATAAAATTGGCTAGTATCGCGTTATGGGATTATTATTGGAATAGGTTCTACCTATGAATCCGAGAATAAATCGAAGCATCTTTAAAGCCTATGATATTCGAGGCAAGTATCCAGCCGAAATTAATGAATCGGTATTCGCCGATATTGTGAGCGGCATTAAAGGCGGATTCCGCGGCAAAGTTGTTGTTGGTCATGATGCCCGTTTAAGCTCCAAAAGTTTATATAAGTCTGTTATTGGTGAGTTGGAAAATGCCGACCGGGCGGACAGAGTAAAAACCATAAAAGGGGGACTGATGACCACTCCGATGCTTTATTTTTTAGTCAATGCGCTGCGGGCGGATGCCGGACTGATGATAACCGCCTCGCATAATCCGAAAGAATACAACGGCTTGAAAATCGTCGGCCGCCAAGCGCGCCCGGTCAGCGGAAAAGAGGTCGCCGCCTGTTTGCCTACCAGCACCGGAGTTCGCTTGCTCCAGCGGCAAGCGACTCCTATATCTCGGCATTTAGATTCGCCTAACGGCGAAACCAAGCTCCAAATGCCTCCGAAATTGCTGCACGACAAACAGGCAGCTCCCGTTAAGTTTTTTATAAATTTATATGCTGATTTTCTTAAAAAATTTTTGAAGCTCCAGAGGAAATTAAAAGTTGTTTTTGATTGCTCTAACGGGACAACGGGAATAATTTTAAAAAAATTATTCCTAAAATCCAAAGTTAAAAGTCCAAAGTTAAAAGTTACTTTTATTAACGATAATCCGGACGGCAATTTTCCGGCGCACGGGCCGAATCCGCTTGCTTCCAGCGCGACGGATGAATTAAAGAAAGCGGTTCTTGCCGGAAAAGCCGACCTGGGAATAATTTTTGACGCGGATGGCGACCGGGTATTTTTTATTGATAATCGCGGCCGGCGCGTTGACCCGAATGAAATCGCTTACATATTAATGAGGCAGTATCCGGGTCCGTACGTGATTGGCGCCGTTTCCAGCTGGCGATTAAAAAAGTCAAAAGCCAAAAGTCCAAAATCAAAAGTTTATGTTTCCCGGGTCGGCCATTATTTTTTTAAAAATATGATGCGGGAGAAAACCGCTTCGCTCGGATTGGAGCATTCCGGCCATTATTATTTCAGGGATTTCTTTTATTGCGATTCCGGAATTTTGGCGGCGCTCAGCATTATTACTTTCCTATCCTCGCTGGATACCGATTTGGCTTCCTATCTCAACCAATTACCGGCCTATTACCGTTCCGGGGAAATAAATTTTAAAGTTTCGGATAAAGGAAAAGCTTTGCGCCAAATCGAAAAGTTTTACAAAAAATCTTCCAGAAAAATCTCTAAATTAGACGGCCTGACCGCGGAGTTTGCCGATTATTGGTTTAATGTCCGGCCGTCCAATACGGAGGATTTATTGCGGCTGAATATGGAGGCGAAGAGCCAGAAAATATTGAATGAAAAAATGAAAGAAATTAAAAAAGTTATTAGTTATCATCTGTAAATCATATGCTAACCGTTCTTTTCGCTTCTTTCGCGGTTGCTTTGGGGAATCTCGGCATTGCGATGACCGCGGAACGGGCTTCGGCAGTATTAGCGGGCATCATCTCCGGACACAATTATTTCCAGGAAAAAAAGTTCGGGGCGAAAATTATGGTAAGCCTGGTATTGGTTATCGGGTTGATATTGCTGGCAATCTAATGTAGGATTTTGGCAGAAGATTAAAAATTGGGAATTAGACTGCCATGATCAAAAGAATGTGCAGTTGCGCTTCAGCAGTTGGGCATTTGTCTCATTGCCCTTTAAAAAATCAAGGAGTAAGAGTTGATTTTTCTGATTTGCTTAAAACGGTAAAGAAATTGGAAAACGATTGCGGCCAGCAGAATAAGCGGCGCGATTCCAAACAGATTGCCAAAATTATCGGAAGACTGGAAAAGCTCTGGTGCGGGCGCCCGTATCTTCGTTTAGGCCAACTGATAAGCAATGTTTTTCGGCAAGATTTTTATTTTTTGGAAGATGAGGAGTTGCTTGATGGATTGGAGAAATTTTATAAAAAAAACCGCGTCTAACGCGGTTTTTTACTTTTAGAATAATGTAGCCGGCATCGGCAGCCGCTCGCTCCAGTCAAAGGCCACTTTTACCATTTCCCCGGTAGCTCTTTCCGGAACGATTAGGTGGCCCTGGGATTTTCCCAGTTCATAAAGGTCCTTAGTTATCCGCACGTCGTTCAGACAGTAGTTTTTCAACTCCTCAAATCTTTTTTCTTTATAAAAAGTAATCGCTTCCAAGCCGTGAGCGGTTTTTCCAATTCCAAGATTGGTGTGAGCCAGATGATCCAGGCTGATGCGGTGGCCGAGTTGTTGCTCAATTTCATCCAAAATATCGAGGCTTTCAATCGCTTTCAGATTAAAATTGAAATATTTATTTAAAATCGGTATGTCAAAGCGGTTCGTGCTGAAACCGATAATCAATCCGGTTTTTTTTAAAATCGGCGCCAGTTTTTGCAGTTCGTTTTCAAAAAACGAAAGATAAGCGTTTTGATTGTATGAATAAACGCCGACAAAAGAAATATCCAGATCAATGAGATGGTCCTGCCCGCCGACATCGGCGAAAGTATTTTTTGTTTCTATGTCAATAACTAATTTGTCCATATGGTTATACGTGCCGATCCGCGACATTGCTGGCCGCATAGCTTTCCGGCTTGGTTGTGGCCTCAAAGTTATTGGCGCGAATCACGCCGACCAGTTCCTGAATCATGGTGCGAGTTTCTCCATTTTCTCCGACATCCACATGCACCTCAAATCCGCATTTTTCCAGTCCGGCTTTTTTTAAAAGCACCGCCAGTTCCTTACTGAGTTCGATTGATAAAAGCACTTCCTGCCACATTCGGTCGCGGAGCGTGCGGATTGCCGATGCTTCCCGATGCCGCCAAAAATAACGTCCGCCGTTTCCGACGCGGTGAACCACGATTGCCGTTACAAAATCAGCTTTGCCATTATGCCGCCTTTCCGAGTCGGTGCCAACGATAATTTTATATTCCCGCTTCGGATCCGCCTGAATAAAATCGGAAATGGCCTGCACGATTTGCGCCGTATTCAGCTTCAGTCCGAAAGAGCTGTTAAAAAGAAGATTATTCATTTAGCTGTCAGAGTAGCTTATTTTACTTTACATTTCAAGTTATTACCCGCTCGCTATCTCTCTGCCTACCGGCACCGGCGTTCGTTCCGCCAGCGCGGAACGCCGCCTACCTCTCGCTCGGAAAACTCCAACCAGTGGTCGGAGACCTTGATTTTCCGAGCTCCGAAATTGCCGCACGGCAAACAGGTAGCTCGCTATTGTTAAATTAGAAACCGCCACACTATTTTGCCTCTATTGCCTTTACTTATAGTGTCCCGCAAGCCCCGTAGAATTTTACGGGGCAAGCGGGACAAAGCAGACCCCGATGCCAGCCCGAAAGAGCCAAAATAGTATGGCGGTTTTCTCTAAAAATATAGGCGATGTAAAAAAAGACGTTTCGGGGTTGCAAAATATTGTTATTATTAAAGCATGAAGAAACGTTATTACTTTGATTACGCGGCAGCCACTCCGGTTGACCCAGTCGTGGTAAAGGCAATGCGCCCTTATTTTAACGTCCAGTTTGGGAATCCGGGAGCGCTTCATTGGTTCGGCCAGGAGGCGTCAGCGGCGATTTTTGAAGCCCGGTCGGCAATCGCTAGTTTATTCGGCTGCCATTATAAAGAAGTGGTGTTTACCGGATCGGCGACTGAAGCGAATAATCTGGCGCTTCGCGGCGCCGTGGCGCGCTGGCGGGAGTTGAATCCAT
>MHJM01000023.1:0-1229 GCA_001818705.1 Candidatus Harrisonbacteria bacterium RIFCSPLOWO2_02_FULL_45_10c | reverse complement strand
AGCAGAAATTTTTATAATTCCGGCTAACGGCAAAGGAATTATTGATATCCAAAAACTAAAATCCGCTATTGATAATCGGACTGCCGTAGTTTCGGTGATGTACGCCAATAATGAAGTCGGCACCATCCAACCGATCCAAAAAATTGCCGGCATCATCGGCGAATTTAAAAAGATCCGCCAATCGGCAATTTATCCTTTATTCCATACCGATGCCGTTCAAGCTTTTAATTATTTGCCGTGCCGGGTAACGGAATTGGGGGCCGATATGATTACGCTATCCGGCCAGAAAATTTACGGCCCTAAGGGAATCGGAATTTTATATATTCGCGGATTGGGCGGCAATAATAAAAAAGTTAACCCGATTATTACCGGCGGCGGACAGGAATACGGAGTGCGTTCCGGTACGGAAAACGTTCCGGCAATTATTGGAGTTGGCAAGGCGGCAAAGCTAGTGTCGGAATCCCGCGAATTTGAAACTAAGCGACTAGCCAAACTGCAAGATTATTTTTTAATTCGGATGGAAAAAATAATTCCCAAAGCCCGGCTGAACGGAGACAGGAAAAATCGGCTTCCGAATAATATAAATTTATATTTTCCTCCAAACAGCATTCAGGGAAATAAAAATTCCCAGGATTTGATTATTAAACTGGATTTGGCCGGTTTTGCCGTATCGCCGGGCGCCGCCTGCGCGGCTCGGGTTTGCCAGCCATCGCACGTGTTAAAGGCCCTGGGTTTTTCGGACGAACGCGCTTCTAACAGTTTGCGGATTACTTTCGGCCGTCAAACCCAGAAAATCTATATTGACAAACTGCTGGCTGCTTTTAAAAATGTAATTAAGCGATAGCTTTAAAACGTTTTTTCTTAAAGGCAATTATATTGTATACTAGAAATAGTGATTAAAAGTCGTTTTAATTAATTAAAAATATTATAAAAATAATGAAAAGGAATATCATTATCGGGGTTGTGGCCGCCAGCCTAGCATTGCAGGGCAGTTTATTGGCGTTTGCCCATGCTGAAGACGCGGCCTCTACTGACAACAGGCCGTTGGATAGAGTTCAGAATATTAAAGATCGGGTTGTAGAGCGTCGGGAGGCGGTCCAGACCAAGGTAGCGGAACGCAAGGATGCCGTGACAGAAAGAAAAGAAAATATCCAGAACCGCGTGATGGAGAAAAAAACCGCCGCGCAGGAACGGGTAACGGAAATAAAAGAAAATGTTCAGCAACGAGT
>MHJM01000022.1:8107-8212 GCA_001818705.1 Candidatus Harrisonbacteria bacterium RIFCSPLOWO2_02_FULL_45_10c | reverse complement strand
GAAAGCGGAAGCAAGTAAATAAGAAAAACCGGCAACCGAAAGGAGCGGCGCATCCAGCGGCCCTTGGCCAGTAGCTGCCGGTTCAGCGGCAAAAGCTACGCCACT
>MHJM01000022.1:6803-8087 GCA_001818705.1 Candidatus Harrisonbacteria bacterium RIFCSPLOWO2_02_FULL_45_10c | reverse complement strand
ACATCGCCAGAATACTGATAAAAATTATTTTTTTATTTTTTAGAAAATCCATAATTCCTAATTCCTGATTCATAATTCTTAACTTCCAACCGCCGGACAGGTGCCGGTATTATTAATATGATCGAAATCAGCCTGAACATTGGTTTGAATTGTCGTTTGCTGGTCTTTGGCTTCGGTCAGCAATTGATTGGCGGCTCCGGAATCAAGAAATGGGCTGACATTTTGGAAGTTAAGCGTCAGGCTGGTGTAATCGTCGGCGGCCTGGATTTCCGACGAGGCGTTTTCCAGCGCATCAATAAAGTCCAGATTATCCTGGGTTTTTGTTTGTAATTCTTCCTGAAGATTTTTAGCGGTAGCGAGAGCGGCAACGCAGGTAGCCTCACTGCTAGTTTGTTCAACCATATTTTCCAGCGTTTGCACCAGCGAAGTTTGCGAGTTCAGTGACTGGTTTAAGAAATTGTCGGCTTCCCGGCGAGGCAAAAGCGTTTCGTCAATTTGGGAAAGATAAGTGGCTTTATCGGTTTGCAGTCCGCTGTCAAAAATATTTCTGAATCCGGTGCAAGCGCGAAGGGCGGCTCCGGTAAGGCCGGTACAATCCGGACTTCCGGAAATATCATCAACCGCTTCCCGAGTCGTATTTTGAATGCCCTCCACCCCGAGTTTAATGAGCTGATTGATGGCGGCATCGGCAATCGCGGTTACGTAAGAAGCGATATCATCCGCACCGATAATTGCATCGTATGGATAATTAATAAAAGCTTTATATGCCGCTTGGCCAACCACTGCTCCGGGCGTAGTAATTTCACATGTTGATGGATCGTCTGGATTAGTGCAATGGAATTGGGAACGAAAACCTTGACCAGCAATTCCTTCGTTTCGCGCCGCTTCTTTGGCGGCGTCTTGCCGCTTAATGGCTTCATTGGCGGCAATGAGCGATACGCCGTAGAAATTATTTTGCGGCTGCCAGAGCTGGGCGTAACTGATCCACCCGCCGGTTTCAAAATCTTCAAAGAAATTTTCGATATTTCCGAAAACCGTATCCAGAGAACAATTTAATTGTTGGGAAAAACGCGGCACCGGAGCCAGAAGCGCCTGAAGCTGGATGTTGAATGGCGAGCAAAGGAAGTTAAGGCCGTCAATATTCTCAATAAGAATTCCCAAGGAATCTTCTCCGGCTTGCTGCAAAAAAGCGTTCCAGTCGCTGATAATCGCCCCTTTGGCCCCACCTTGGATCCATTCGATAGTGGCATCTACCAGGCGATCTAAAATGACTTTTTTAAGCGC
>MHJM01000022.1:0-6763 GCA_001818705.1 Candidatus Harrisonbacteria bacterium RIFCSPLOWO2_02_FULL_45_10c | reverse complement strand
TAGCAGTAGTTCCTTGCGCCGCTAATTGATCCGCCGATAGCCCAGTTTCAGCTTCGTAAAAGCCAAGAGTTACGGGGTCACTAACCGCTGCTACATCAACGAATGTTACGTCCCCTACTCCTAATACGGCATTTGCCACCGGGAGGGAAAATATTTCGGGAATTACCAAAAGCGTCAATGTAAATCCCAAAACAATTTTTTTATGGAAATTTTTCATCACCTAAATATTATTGGTTTTGATAAATGATTTAATATCGGAAGATAATAGTTGGAATTCTTGATCAAATTTTTCAATACTTTGAACGGCAAGTAGCGCAGTAATCGGGTCTTTCTCATATTCTTTGAATTTTTGGTAGATATTTTTTTTAGCGCCTATCAACTCCAATTGTTTTTTATGGATTGAAAGCGCCGGTTTTGGAACAGAAAGTTTAAAAATTTTATCAAAAGTACGGGCATAAACTCCTAGAAGCACATCAATTGTGTCCATGGATACATTCTGATTTTCAAAAAAACCAGCAGGGAATTTTTTTGATTCATCAACAACGATTGTATTTAATGCCAAAATATACCCGGTTAATGATTCTTTACTTGAGTCATTTGATAAATTTAAATTTTCTTCTAAAATAGTTGGCCGCAGTTGGTCAAGATCAAATTTTTTCGATGCTTCGGTTAAGAGGTCTTGGGCAATGGTTTCCGGGCTCGGAACATTAATCTTTTTTTGATCCCCGATAATTTGCGGTCCGGACGGATTGTTTTGGACTAAATATTTGCCAATAGTATTTACAAGAGTATTAGTAAGATTGCCCGAATTCTTGTCTGAGGATGCTGGTAGAGGAGAGGGTTGTTCAGTTATTTTTTCAATCAAAGCCATCGGTTCTACTAGATTGTTATCGGCAGTATTATTTGCTGGCTTAGGATTAGTTACCGAGAGGTTTGATTTTTGGACAATAAAAACACTGCCCGCGATTGCAAGACTCACGATGGAAGCTGCTGCGAGTGCTTTAATGAAGCTCATTTTATGCTTTTAAGACGTAAAATTGCGCCTCAAAAGCTTATTTAAATTATATCTTATTTTATGTGGCCAACCAATCCCCAACTAATTAATTAACAACTTTACGAGATCCGATCTCATAAGATATACTAAGCATTATGAAAAATCCGTCTTTAGTTAGCGATCAGATATACCACATATATAATCGCGGCGTAGAAAAGCGAAAAATTTTCTTAGAAGACGAAGATTATCTTCGTTTTATAGAAAATCTTTATGAATTTAATGACGAATTATCTGCCCTAAATAAATACTATCGTCAACCTTACGAGATCGGATCTCGTAATAAGGAAAGGGAAATTTTAGTTGAAATTTTAGCGTTTTGTTTAATGCCAAATCATTTTCATTTATTTATTAGGCAAAAAAATGGAAGTGGTATCTCGAGATTTATACAAAAATTAAGCATCGGATATTCAATGTATTTTAATAAAAAATATAAAAGAATCGGACCGCTATTTCAAGGAAAATTTAAAGCAGTATTAGTAAATCAAGATAAGCATTTTATTCATTTGCCATTTTATATTCATTTAAATCCACTTGATTTAGTTGCTCCAGAATGGCGCGAAAGAAAAATTAAAGATTTACAAGTAAGTTTAAATTTTCTTAATTCTTACAGATGGTCAAGCTATTTAGATTATATTGGCCAAAAGAATTTTCCATCAGTTACTCAAAGAGAATTTCTATTAAATTTTTTTGACGGCCCTAAAAATTATAAAAGCCAAACAGAGCAATGGCTGAAAGAATTAGATTTATCGAATATTCAAGATTTAATTTTAGAATAATAATTTACGAGATCCGATCTCATAAATTTGGCGAGATTTTTAATTTGTTCTATAGAAAGATTTTGAGGGCGGTCGTTTGGATTTAAACTTTCCTTTTTAAGTATTTCCGTGGCTTCTTTTGAAGTAATTGAAAGACCGCTTTTAAGGTTATTAAGTATGGTTTTCCTCGGCTGCTTAAAAAGCGCCCTAATTAAGCGATAGTAGCTGTCGGTAGTTTTGCTGCCGTTTGTTTTTCCGTTCGGCGTTAGAGAAATAACCGCAGAAGACACCATTGGGGGAGGGTTAAAATCGCCTGGCTTGAGATTGAAAAGTAATTGGGGCGTTGCCCAATATTGGACGGCGGCGGCCAATAGATTCATTTTCGGCGGGCGGGCAATAATGCGCTCGGCGACTTCTTTTTGAATCATCAAAACGGTAAGCGCCGGCTTATTCGGCAATTCGCTAATAATCCGGAGCAATTTTCCGGTAATGTAATAGGGAATATTTCCGACGATTTTGTAATTATGAATCATAAACAAAGACTCCTGCATAATGGCCGGTAAAATTTTTAAAGCGTCTCCGGTAATAATTTTTACCCCCTCCTTTTTTATTTTTAATTTTTGTGCTAGCGCCGCATCTTTTTCAATGGCTATTAACCCGGCGCCAACAACTTCGCATTTTTTTATCAGTGGCAGCGTAAGCGCGCCGGCGCCGGGTCCGATTTCAATGATTAACTCCCCATTTTGGGGATTAGCTGCCTGAACAATCTTTTGAATCGCAGTTTTATTTAAAAGAAGATGCTGGCCAAGAGATTTTTTCATATATTGTCTATATAAATGATTTCATCGTCCCAATCTTTAGTTTCTTCGCCGTAACCGGTTACTTTTTTAAATTCAATCAATTCCGGCGGCAGTTCGCCTAAAAATCTGGACGGCAGATCATAAAAACTTAATTGCAGTTCTTGTTTGGCGCGCGTCATAGCGACGTACATCAGTCGCCGCTCTTCTTCCAGATCGTCCGCTCTCGCCAGCGAGCGTTCGTGCGGCAGGAGCCCTTCGTTGCAGCCGGCAATGAATACGTGTTTGAATTCCAGCCCCTTGGCGAGGTGGATGGTCATTAATTTGACGGCGTTTTGCTGCATTTTTGGCCGCCCATCCAGGCTGCTCATTAAAGTAACTTGCTGGAGAAAATCCTGGGCATTTGGGAAGGTGGAAGCGAAAGCAATCAGCTCTTTGATGTTTTCCTGCCGTTCTTCCGGATTTTTAAAGTGTTTTTCCAGATATTCGATATAATCAGTATTCTCAATAAAGAATTTTATCAGTTCGGCAATGGATAGTTCTTTAGCAAGGCGCGGCAATTCGTTCAGGAGCGCAGTTTGGATCGGCCGAATGAAGGTTTTTCCTATCCGCTCAATACTTGCCTCGTCGTTTGGATTAAAGGCGTAACGAAGCCCGGCGATAATATCTTTAATTTCTTTTCGGGCGTAGAATTTCAAGCCGCCGTAAATTTCATATGAAATGTGGCTGCGGATCAGTGCTTGTTCTATGGACCGGGATTGGGCATTCGTCCGATATAATATGGCTACATCGCTCGGCGATTCATTTTTTTTGAGGTATTCCGCTATTTTTTCCGTGATTGCCCAGGCCTCTTCTTCGTTATTGGAAAAGGCGCGGAGCTGGATTAAAGATCCGGATTCATTATTAGTCCAGAGGTTTTTCGGTTTTTGGCAGACATTATTTTTAATCAGTTCGGACGCCGCCCGGATAATATTTTTCGTTGACCGGTAATTTTCTTCCAGCTTGATAATGGCGGCATTGAGCCAATCTTTTTCGAAATTCAGGAAATTGCGGAAATCCGAACCGCGGAAAGCATAGATGCTCTGGGCGTCGTCGCCGATGACAAAAAGATTTTTGTGTTTTTCGGCCAGCAGCTTGATAAGCAGGTATTGGGTGGTATTCACATCCTGAAATTCGTCCACTAAAATATGCTGCCAGCGATCCTGGTAATGGCGGAGGATTTCCGGATAAGCCTGGAAAATAGCGACGACTTTGCCGATCAGGTCGTCGAAGTCAAAGGCATTGCTGCGGCGCAGAGCCGCTTCGTAATCTTTAAAAACCAGCCCGATAATTTTCTCAAATTTGCCGGCCGCTGGAGCTGTTTCCCGCACCTCGTTTTTTATTTGGGAAATTTTAGCGGCCATGGCAAAAGGATTAAATTTTTCTTTTGGCAGATTGAGATTGGCAAGAATCGATTTAATCAGGCTGAGCGAATCGTCTTCGTCAAAAATGGAAAAAGCGCTGGTTCGGCCGGCCAATTGGGATTGATTTTTAAGAATTTGGACGCCAAGAGAGTGAAAGGTGCCGACAAATGGTAATTGGTAATTAGTAATTGGTAATTGGGAATTTAAGATGCGCGAACGCATTTCGTTGGCGGCTTTGTTAGTGAAAGTGACGGCGATGATTTGTTCCGGGGACACTCCCTTTTCCAGCAAGTAAATAAGGCGGCTGGTAAGCGTTTTGGTCTTCCCGGAGCCGGCGCCGGCGGCAATTAGCAATGGTCCATCGCCGTAGGTAACGGCGCGGCGCTGGATGTCGTTAAGTGTTGGAATAATGTCTTTTTTCTTAAGCATGCCTGTGATATAATAAGGTATTATTAGCATACTAAGACAACAATTGAATAAAGCCAAGATTTTGTTCAGTTTTTTTAAAGAATGGACAACCGTAATAACGGTTGTTTTTATTTTGGTTATGGGAGTTTTTAATATTGTTTTTTCCCAATACGTCAATCGTTCCAATTTTGAATCAACCAATGAGTTTTTGAAAGCTTCTTTCCGGATTTTAGATAATGCTCTCGTGGAAGGCTCTCAAAATGAATTAGCGGTAGCGCAGAGTTCTGGCTCGGTGGATTTCGGTTTGCGCGGCCAACAGCAAGAAACGGTTTTTATAGTTTTAGACAGCGCTGCGCTTTTGAATACCGGCAATCCGTTAAGTAATATTGTTCCGACCCGCGACGGGCTGCTGCTTTATAAAATCCAAAAAGGAGATAATCTTTCAAGAATCGCGGCTAATTTCGGGATTTCCCTGAATACGATTTTATGGGCGAATGAAAATATCCAAAGCCGCTCCCTTCAGCCGGGCCAGGAAATTGTTATTTTGCCGGTTACCGGAGTTCTGCACCGGATCCAGCCGGAGGAAACTATTGATGCCATCGCCAACCAATACGGCGTGCCGGTAGAGCGGATTTTAAATGCCAATCCCCAGTTGGTTCCTTCCAGGATTAGCGAGCAGGCGATGATTATTATTCCGGATTCCCGGCCGATGCGAGCGGCCCAATTATCGGCAGGGATCAATTTGCCGAGTTTGCCTGGGTATTTTGCGATTCCGACCACTGGCTGGAATTGGGGCCAGTTGCATAACTATAATGCCGTAGATATTGCCAATGCCTGTGGCACGCCGGTTTACGCGGCGGCGGAAGGATTGGTTACCGAGGCGGCTATCGGCTGGAACGAAGGATACGGCAACTATATTTTAATCGAGCACCCGAACGGGACAAGAACCAAGTACGCGCATAACGAAAAAAATCTGGTTTCCATCGGCGATTACGTAGTGAAGGGAGATCAAATCGCCATAATCGGAAATACTGGCAATACCCACGGTCCCACCGGCTGCCATCTTCATTTTGAGATTAAGGGAGCAAGAAATCCATTTGTTAAGTAAATTTAAGTCTGAAATGTTTACATTATATCCGCATATGCGGATATAATGTAAACATTTTTAACACCCCCTTTATTCCTTTAAAAAGAAAAACCCCTTCGACTTACTAAAGTCGAAGGGGTTTATTTTTACAGAGTGTCGTATATCGCGGCAAGCGCTTCTTGTTCCCGGATGATCATCCGATCGATGCGCATCAGAAGTCCCCGATAGGTATTGGCGAAACCTTTCCGGCGGGAATTGTTGACGACTTGCCCGTAGGCGGTTTCGAAGCGGTCGAGTCCTTCCCGGAGCGAGCAGGCCATATCGATATATTTCTTTCTGGCAGCGATTCGCTGTGACTTCGGAATACCGTCAACGCACAAGCGTTCGAGATGGACCTTGCCAACTTCGGTGACTGCGTCACCGACGCCGGCAAGCCAGGTTTGCGGCCGCACATTCAATTCCTGTTCGGAAGGGAGATGTATCGTTTCCGGATCGATGTCGGTATATAAACAGTTGTAGAGAACCACGGAAACCTCGAATTCCACCATCTCCTGGCCGTTCTCGTTGTCGAAGGTCCAGGCCATGTCTTGAGGGATGTTGAATTCCCCAAGCAAAGTCCAAGCTTTCTTTATCAAAGCCTGCACCTTGGAAACGTTTTCCGATTCGTTTCTCTTCAAAAAAGAGATGCCGATTTT
The DNA here is from genome assembly GCA_001818705.1 of Candidatus Harrisonbacteria bacterium RIFCSPLOWO2_02_FULL_45_10c. Taxonomy (GTDB): domain Bacteria; phylum Patescibacteriota; class Minisyncoccia; order UBA6257; family 02-FULL-45-10c; genus 02-FULL-45-10c. The sequence continues at coordinate 564 of MHJM01000022.1, read as the reverse complement.
CGAAAGTTCCCGGATATTGTTCCCTAAAGCGTAACACTTACCGATGTTTTTCCGCTGCTCTTCAAACGAATCTACGTAAGCCCCGGTTATTTCTGAGATTTCCGACTTCAATTTTCTGCTGATAGGCGAAGCATCGTTGCTTGCTTTGGAATAGGCGTAATGTTGCGTCGCCAATCCCCGCACTTCATCGGTTAAGGAACGCATTTCACTATCTAACTCCCGACTGCGGTCGCTCATGGGACTAACTCCTCCTTTTATTTTGAAGAACCCATCTCAAAAATAGTTTTCTAACGCGTTGCTAAGATAAATTGAAAATTTCTAGGCGTGCCGACGAGATCGTAGCATAAGCTACTTCGAGGAGGCAGAACAAAGAAATTTTCAATTTAGGTAGCAACCCTACCGGGATACCGCTAATTTTGCCTATGACTGCGTTGCTCATCGGAAAGGTAGCGATAGCTACGATTTCCTCCTCGCGCCTGGTCCTAGCCAAAATTGGCTAGTATCGCGTTGAGAAACTATCTTTGAGATGGGTTCTATTACAAAGAACTCACATTATTGCGTACG
>MHJM01000021.1:10917-12054 GCA_001818705.1 Candidatus Harrisonbacteria bacterium RIFCSPLOWO2_02_FULL_45_10c | reverse complement strand
AATATGTACGTTGCGACTATGACCCAATATGCCGATTCTTTCCAGGTGCCGGTTGCCTATTCGTCAGAAAAAATTACCCAGCCGCTGGCGAAAGTGCTTTCGGACAGCGGAAAATCCCAGCTTCATATCGCGGAAACGGAAAAATACGCCCACGTCACTTATTTTTTCAACGGCTACCAAGAACCGCCGTTTCCCAATGAATATCGGATACTGGTTCCGTCCCATGGCGTTTCCAGCCATGCCGAAAAACCGGAGATGCAGGCATCGGAAATTACCGCCCGCGCGATAGAAACAATCCGGGAAAAAAGTTTTGATTTCCTATTAGTGAACTATGCTAATGCCGACATCATCGCCCACACCGGAAATTACGAAGCCGCTAAAATAGCGGTCAAAATTATTGATGATTCCGTCGGTTCCTTAATCCGAGCCGTCCTGGAGCAAAATGCGGTAATGATTATCACCTCCGACCACGGCAACATTGAAAATATGATTAACCCCAAAACCGGCGCCGCCACGACCACCCACGATCTCTCGCCGGTGCCAATTTACATAATCGGCAATGAATTTGCCAAACCGAAATCCGCTTCCGAAATTGCCGCTGCCGAAAATGAGGTCAGCGGCATCCTTTCCGACGTCGCGCCGACAATTTTATCTCTGCTGGATATTCCAAAACCGGCGGAAATGACCGGACAAAACTTATTGCCAATCCTGAAATCGTAAAATGAAACTCCACGGCCTGAAGGCCGGGGTTTTCGTTTTGAATTTCGGCATATAAAAAACCGCTCTTAAGAGCGGTTTTTATTTATTTTATCCTTAAAGCAAAGCCTTGCCTCGTTTTCTGTTCCAAACATTGTGGCCTTGTTTTAAGTCCCAAACATCGCAGAGGGGTAAAAAATGATCCCCTAAAACATGCCGGCCTCGAACATTTCCAGTGCGAAGCATCTGGAGAATATTTTGTTCGTTAGCACCAAGTAAAAAAGCAGCTTGTTTAATCGTTACTTCTGGAAAATTACTTTTTTGCTCTTTTTGCAAACGATCGCAAAGCCGGAGCATCTCCTGATTAGCGCCGTCTTTTTTTATGTAATTAAATGCATCCCTGTAAAGATACTCAAATTCTTCCCACGTTAAATATTTCCG
>MHJM01000021.1:5653-10902 GCA_001818705.1 Candidatus Harrisonbacteria bacterium RIFCSPLOWO2_02_FULL_45_10c | reverse complement strand
CTCAAATTCTTCCCACGTTAAATATTTCCGCTGGCACCCAGCCTTTCTTGACATTACTGGCTCCTTATCTATATTTTGAATAACTAAAAACATGCTAACAGCTGTCATCCAACAAATCAAATCAGCGCCAAAAGATCCCGGAATCTATATTTTTTATCGTGGGCGAATACCACTCTACGTGGGTAAAGCCTCCAATTTAAAAAATCGCCTCAAAAGCTACCTGGCCATTACTGATCTTAAGACTAAGTCGCTGCATCAAGAAGCTGATTCTCTAAAAATCATTCCTCTGCGCTCTAATATTGAAGCGCTCATTATTGAATCTCAATACATTAAAACCCTTAAACCTCGCTACAACATTTTATGGAGAGATGATTCTTCCTATGCCTATGTATTTATCACTGACGACGCATTTCCGAAAATCTTCGCCGGCCACGCCACCGACAAAAACCGATTTTATCAAAACAGCCGGAGCATCGGGCCGTTCACCGATGCCGCCGCCCTTAAAACCGTCCTGCGGCTATTACGTAAATATTTCCCCTATTGCACCTGCCTGCCGGCAGGCAGGCCTGCGCACTTCCGCCTCTGCCTGAACGCCCAAATCAACAACTGCCCCGGCTACTGTTGCAATAAACAAGCGGCTCCAGGAAAAAAAGAAAAAATATCTTATAGAAAAAACATTGTCGCGATTGCGTCTATTCTTTCCGGAAAAAATAAAAAATTCATAAAGAAACTTCGCGATCCGTACGAACTGCTTATTTTAGACAAAATCTGGGCGCATCAGCCATATCTCGATTCAATGGAAAAAAATGCTGCCAACTCCTCACTGGCTTCTTATGAAAAAATTGAGTGCTACGATAATTCCCACCTCTCTGGCAAAGAAGCGGTCGGGGCAATGACGGCCTGGCGACAACAGACAACCAACAACGGACAACTAACAACTTGGGTCGCCGATAAATCAATGTGGAGAAAATTTAAAATCCGAGGAAATTACACCGAAGACGATCCGCGTATGATGTACGAGATGCTTTCCCGGCGACTCAATCATCCGGAGTGGCCATATCCGGATCTCATCATTATTGATGGCGGAATCACCCAGTATAACGCGGCAAAACGAGCAGTTAGCGAATTAGGGATTAAGAATAAGGGATCAGGGATAAAAGTAATTTCCTTTGCCAAACCTCATCAGCTGATTTTTGGGCTCAAAAAACATCCGGTGCCGATATCAAAAAGCCCGGCAGATATCCAGCGAATTATTCCGGTCGCCATTCAGACTACTCATAACTTTGTTATTCGCTATCACCGTAAAATCCGCCGCCGAATGTTCTTAAAATAAATGCTATACTTAATTAGTATGCGTTTCTTTTCCAGGATTATTTTTGCCTTTCTTTCCAATCTTGTCGCTCTTTTCGTGGCGGCGAATTTCATAGCCGGATTCCAAATCTCCGGAACCTTCGCCAATATTCTGGCGGTAGCCGGAATCTTCACTGCCCTTAATTTGCTTCTTCGCCCTCTTCTGAAGCTTATTCTCAGCCCGATAATCATTCTGACTCTCGGCTTATTCACAATTGTTATTAACGCCAGCATCCTCTATCTTCTTGACATCCTCAGTCAGAATGTTACAATAATAGAAATTAAATCTCTTATCTACGGAACGCTCCTTATTACCGCAGTCAATCTGGTACTGCATCTTTTCAGGAAAATTCTCTAAATAAACATGCTGGCTATCGCCCAAATAATTGTTTCTATTCTGCTTATCGCTCTCATTATGATCCAGGAGCGTTCTTCCGGTTTGTCCGGAATCTTCGGCAGCGGCGGTGAAGGAGGTTTCTACCACACCCGGCGCGGCATGGAAAAATTGCTCTTTGGCAGCACTATTGTTTTAACCATTGCCTTTGCTGTACTGGCATTAATCGACCTGCTTCAATAAAAGAAGCGCGGGCTTTCGAATATGTAAGGCAGCGTTGCTCATTTTTGGATGATAAACCGTATTTATCAAATCTTTAACAGCTTAACTAAAACTGAAAAAAGGGCTTTCTGGTGCTTTTGCGTTACCGGAATTACTTCCGGCGTTATCCTGGCGTTGCTGGTATTCCAATCGGCAACTATTGAGGTCCCGGAACCAAGTTCTGGTTATCGAGAAGGCATTGTCGGGCAGCCAATCGCCATCAACCCGCTTTTAAGCGGGACCAACGATGCCGACCGCGACCTCGCCGAACTGATTTTCAGCGACATTCTCGATCTCGCCGAAAGCTATAAAACTAGCCCCGACGGGCAAACCTGGAACATCCTGCTGAAAACCGACCTCCGCTGGAGCGACGGCAAACCGCTGACCAGCGACGATGTTATTTTCACTATCGATACTATCCAAAATTCGGAAAGCCGTTCGCCGCTTTTCCTAACCTGGCAAGGAGTGGTGATTAACCGGATCAGCGAACGGGAGGTGGAGTTTACTCTTCGGACGCCTTACGCTTTTTTTCTGGATAATCTGCGCGACCTGAAAATTATTCCCCGGCACATTTTCGGAACTATCCCGCCGGAAAATTTCCGGCTGTCCAATTTTAACCTGGAACCGGTTGGCAGCGGACCGTACACATTTGATTCTTTCGAGAAGCGCAAAGACGGATTTATTACGGACTACCATTTGATAACCAACGACTATTTTTCCGGAGCGGCGCCGTTCATTAAAAACTTTGACATAAAATTTTATGGAACCAGCGCGGAATTGCTGGACGCCTTTAACACCAAAAAAATTGACGGTTTCGGCGGATTGAATCCAAAAAATATCGGCGATTTAAAATTAAGCCATGCGATTTTGGAAAAAACTATTCCCCGCTATTACAGCATTTTTATAAATAAAAATACTAAGAGCGGCTTATCCGACAAAGATGTCATTACTGCCATTAATTACTCTATTAATAAAAAACAAATTGTTGACGAAGTCTTCGACGGAAAAGCCATGATTATTAACGGGCCAATATTGCCGGTTATCGGCGGTTACGACCAGGCGACCGATCCGGGCAATACCGTAGACCTGCAAAAAGCCAATGAAATTTTAGACCAAAAAAAATGGCTGCGAAATGAAACTACCGGTATACGCGAGAAAAAAATCGGAAAAAAGATGGAATCTCTTTCCTTTTCCATTATTGTCCCCCAGATACCGTTTTTAACCGACACTATCGGAAAAATCCAAGAAATGCTGTCCGTTATCGGCGTAAAACTTAATCCGGTTTTCCTTAATCCCACCGACGTTATAAACGAAGTCGTCAAAACTAGGAATTATGAAATGATTATTTTCGGAAATGTTTTAAGGAATAATCCGGATATTTTCTCGTTCTGGCACTCATCGGAGCGTTTTTATCCCGGACTCAATCTGGCGCTCTATGACAATAAAAAGGTCGATGCGCTTCTTGAATCAATCCGGACAAATTCCGATGAAACAAAGCGCAATGAGGAGCTATTTCAACTGCAAAAAATGATAATCCAGGACCAGCCGGCAATTTTCCTTTACTCTCCGACCTATCTTTACGTCGGGCCAAAAAATCTCGGCGGATTTGAGGAAAAAACGATTGCCACGCCGTCGGATCGCTTCGAAAGCGTCAATCTTTGGTATTTGGAAACAACTCGAGTATTTAAGTAAAAAATATAAATGCCCCCATGGCGGAACTGGCAGACGCGTACGCTTCAGGTGCGTAAGCCCGCAAGGGCGTAGAGGTTCAAATCCTCTTGGGGGCACCACAACATTACAATTAACAATAGACACACAACAAATAACAACAATATGATTAAAGCACCAAAAAGAATATTTACGACGAAAAAAAGAGAGGGCTCCGCCGAACCAGGAGCGCCGGTTTTACGCTGCATTCCGCTGGGCGGATTTGAAGAAATCGGGCGCAATATGATGCTCTTTGAATACCAGGATGAGATTATCATCGTTGACGCCGGCATCCAATTTCCACAGGAAGAAACTCCGGGGGTTGATTTTATCATCCCGAATATTTCCTACCTGGAACCGAAAAAGAAAAATATCAAGGCGATTATCCTTACCCACGGCCACTATGACCACATCGGAGCCATTCCTTACATTATTGAAAAATTGGGAAATCCGATAATTTATACTACCCTGCTTACCAAGGAAATCGTGGCCAAACGCCAGGCGGATTTTCCGAATAGCCCGAAATTAAAAATTGAGATTGTAAAAAATAAAGACATCATAAAGCTGTCCGAACACTTTACCGCGGAATTTTTCGGAGTGGCCCACACCATTCCGGACACTACCGGCGTTATTTTGAAAACTCCGGCCGGAAATATGGTAAGCTGCGCCGATTTTCGAATTGACTATGACGACAAAAACAGCCCGCTCGGGCTTTCGGAATTTGAACGCGTCGGGAAAATGGGAATCCATACCCTTTTCCTGGACAGCACCAATGCGGAAGAAAGCGGCCAATCGCTGTCGGAACGGGTGGTGGAAAAAAATCTGGAAACCATAATTAAAAAAGCTGACGGTAGAGTAATTATCGGGCTGTTCGCTTCCATGATTACCAGAATCGCCGAAATTATTAAAATTTCCGAAAAGCTCGGGAAAAAAGTGGCGATTGTCGGACGCTCCATGAAAGATAACATCCAGATTTGCCGGAACCTCGGTTACGTCAAGCCGGGAAAAGATGTTCTTGTTCCAGTGGAGGAAATTCACAAACTAAAAGATGATAAAATCGTTATTTTGACGACTGGCGCCCAAGGCCAGTCCAATGCCGGCTTCGCGCGGATCGCGAGCGGCGAACACCAGCACGTCCGGATTAAAAAAACCGATACCATCATGTTTTCTTCGTCCGTCATTCCCGGCAACGAACGCAGCGTCCAGGTTTTAAAAGATAACTTAGCTCGGCAAGCCGGAAAAGTTTACACTTCAAATATTATTGACATCCACTCCAGCGGCCACGCTCCGAAAGAAGAATTGAAACAGGTTGTTTCGCTGATAAAACCAAAATTCTTAATCCCGATTCACGGATATTATTTCATGCGATCCGCCAATGCCGAAACCGGACAAGAAGCCGGCCTGCCGAAAGCAAGTACCATTCTGTTGGATAATGGAAAAGTCGCGGAAATGACGCCGGATGCCGTTAAGGTAACCGGTGAAAATGTTGATTCTTACTACGTCATGGTTGACGGCCTGGGGGTCGGCGACGTCCAAGAAGTGGTATTGCGGGACCGGCTAATGCTTTCCCAGGAAGGGATGGTGGTGGTAATCGCCA
>MHJM01000021.1:3925-5618 GCA_001818705.1 Candidatus Harrisonbacteria bacterium RIFCSPLOWO2_02_FULL_45_10c | reverse complement strand
CCGGATATTATCTCTCGCGGATTCATTTACCTTAAAGAAAATAAAGAACTGCTGGACCAGATCCGGCTAAAACTAAAATCAATTTTGTCGCGCATTCCCCGCCACCAGCATCCGGAACCGGATTACGTCAAAGACATGATTCGGGAACAAATCGGCCAACTTCTGTATAATAAGACTAAACGGCGGCCGATGGTGCTTCCGGTGCTTATAGAAATCTAAAACTTGTTTCAATATGGCAAAACCAATTTTACTTTCCGGAATCCAGCCGACTGGCCGGCTCCACATCGGCAATTATTTGGGCGCCCTGAAAAACTTCGTGGAACTTCAGAATTCCGGGAAATATCAATGCTTATTTTTTATCGCGGATCTGCACGCGCTTACCGAAAACCCCAATCCAAAAGATTTAAATAAAAACATCTTAACTCTGGCTGCTGATTTTCTAGCTGCCGGTCTTAACCAAAAAAAATCAATTATCTTTCAGCAGTCTAAAATCCAGTCATTACAAGAATTAAAATGGATTTTAGGCACCTTAGTCCCGCCTGGTGAATTGTTAAGAATGACGGCTTTTAAAGAAAAAATTCTTCAGGCGCTTAAACCAAACGAAAGAGAAAAACTTACTAAAGAAGAAATTGATGAATTGGTGGCTAATGCCAATTATGGGTTAGTGGAATACCCAATATTGATGGCGGCGGATATTTTAATCTACAACGGACAGTTAATACCCGTTGGAAATGACCAATTACAGCATCTCGAATTAGCCCGGACTATTGCCAGAAAATTTAATAAGAAATTCGGAGAAACTTTTATAGAGCCCCAGCCGCTTCTTACTAAAACGCCCCGCCTGATGAGCTTAGATGATCCTTCTAAAAAAATGTCTAAATCTCTTCCGGAAGGATGCCTTTTTATTGACGATTCTCCGGAAGAAATAAAGAGGAAAATAAGCCGAGCAGTGACTGATTCCGGAAATGAAATAAAATTGGATGAAAAAGCCAAACCGGCTGTTAGTAATTTACTAAAAATTTACTCTGCTCTCAGCGATAGAGAAATTAAGGAATTAGAAAAAGAATTTATTAATAAAAATTATTATCAATTTAAATCTGCCCTTGCCGATTTAATAACTAATTATTTTTCTGGTTTTAGAAAAAGAAAAGATGAGTTGCTTGCCGACCCGGAAAAACTTAAAGAGGTTATTGATAGCGGATCCGCTAAAGCCAAAAAACTCGCCGCTAAGAAAATGGAAGAGGTAAAAGAAAAAATCGGGCTTATTTAATTTTCCGCACTCCTATCCAAATCGGCTGGCCGTCAATCCTCCCGTTAATCTCGGCATCAAATTTTTCCGATTTCTTTAATTCTAAAGTTTCGGCATTAACTTCTTTTTTAATAACCGCCGCCTGATTCTCCAGCACCCGGCGAACCTCTCCCGCTATTTCCGCCATCACCATAATCCGGTCTTTCGGCTCCAATCCGGCTGCCTGGCGCAAATCCTGAACCATGCGCGCGAACTCCCGCACTAATCCTTCTGACTTAAGTTCCGGAGTAATAACCGTATCAAACAGCACCTCAACATCTAAATTAAGATTCATGGCGACTTCCTTGACATTAACCTCGTCTTTCAGGAGATCGAGAAACTCGGTATCGCGCACATCCAGAACCTTGCTTTTAATCTCCAATAACTGAAGCGGCTGGCGGACTT
>MHJM01000021.1:1484-3913 GCA_001818705.1 Candidatus Harrisonbacteria bacterium RIFCSPLOWO2_02_FULL_45_10c | reverse complement strand
CCGCCCGGACCGCCAAAGCCAAGCTGGCGAGCCGGCGAACTTCGGACATTTTTTCTATCAGATCTTTTTCCAAATACTCTTTCGAAAACTTCGGCCAATCGGTTAAATGAACGGACTGATTTTCGCCAATTAGCGATTGGTACAAAGCGTCGCTGAAAAACGGCGTAAAAGGAGCGGTTAATTTGCTGATTTCCAAAAGCACATGATGTAATACCGACGATGCTGTCGCCAAATCTTTCGGATTATTTGATTTTTGGAATCGGCGCCTGGAGCGCCGGATGTGCCAACGCGATAAATCATCAACCAATTCCTCAATCGCCCGGCTGGCGGAACCGACATCGTAATTTTCCAAAAATCCGGTTACGCTGCCAATCGTTTCAGAAAGCCTGGTCAAAATCCACCAGTCAATGATATTAAAATCATCTTTGGATAAAGGCAGCAGATTCCTGATTCCGTAGGTATCAAAAAATAAAAATGAATTGTAAAGAATCATCAAAAATTTCCGCATGGATTTTACCACGTCGGCTTCGTCAAAAGCTTTCGGCTCGCCGGAAACGGTTTGCGTATAAAAATACCAGCGTAAAGCATCGGCGCCGTATTTATCCATTAAATCCATCGGGCTCACCACGTTTCCCTTGGACTTGGACATCTTCTTGCCGAACTTATCCAGAATATGCCCCTGAGTAATCACATTCAGATACGGCACTCCTTTGCCAAGCGCCGTTGCCACCGCCAAAAGCGTGTAGAACCAGCCACGCGTCTGATCAATGCCCTCAGAAATGTAATCGGCTGGAAAGGCGATTTTTTTATCCACTAAATCCTTATGCTCAAACGGGTAATGCCACTGGGCGTAAGGCATCGCCCCGGAATCAAACCAGGCGTCGGCAACTTCCGGAACCCGCGCCATCCTATTTTGGCACTTTCTGCATTTAAGATAGATTTCATCCGCGTGCGGGCGGTGCATATCCACTTCTCCGGTAGTGGGATTATACGGCCAATTGCCAACCGGCAGTTCACGCACTTCGCCGACCCGGATATAATCCGATTTCGCGGCGACAATCTCTTCATTATTGAGATTTTTAAGCGCTCCTTCCAAAACCCAAAGCGGATCGCCGTGGCTGACTATTAAAATATTTTTATCCTGATGTTTCTGATTTAAAGCAAGAACTCCCCTAATCATGCGCTGCTTAATGGCATTTAATGTCTCTCCATTGGGCGGCGCTTTGGTAAATTTTTCCAAGGAGTCCTTAAAAAACTTCCAAAATTCGGAAATCGGCTTGCTAAAAAATATTCCCGTATCGTACTCATGAAAATCTTCCGTGGTTATCACCGCGCCGCCAACGGCTTCGGCGACAATCTTTGCGCTATCGCGCGTCCGTTCGTATGGAGAAGTAAAAATAAAATCCAATTTCTTGCCGCGCAATAATTTCTTCAGTTTTAACGCCGATTCTTTAACTTGCGCTTTCCCTTTTTCTGTCAGGTGGGAAACGATTTTATCCTTCTCAATGCCCGGCACCCAGCCCTGGGCGTTATGGTCCGCTTCGCCGTGCCGCAAAATCCAAAAATTATTTTTATAGTATCGGAGCTTATTCAATTCTTCCAGGCTGCCGATAACTTCCAGCGCCTGGCAATGCCCGCACTGCCAGATCGGCAACGGCGTTCCCCAATAGCGGTCGCGGGAAATCGCCCAATCCTTAATATCCTTCAGCCATTCTCCGAATCGGCCTTCTTTGATGTGCGCCGGAATCCAGTTAATTTTTTGGTTATTTTTTAAAAGATCATTTTTCAGCCGACTCATCTCGATAAACCAAGAATAACGGGCGAAATACAGGAGCGGCGTATCACACCGCCAGCAAAACGGATAGTCGTGCTCAACGGAACCAGTTTGCAGCAATAATTTTCTTTCTTCTAAATCAGCGATGATATCTTTATCCGCGGTTTTGGCGAATTTTCCCGTTCCCGGTAGGCCTTTCTGAACTATTCCCCGCTCATCGATAGTAATCGGAATATTTCCGACTAAATCTTTTATTAATTTTTTTACCAGGTTCAAATCATCCTCGCCAAAAGCCGGCGCGATATGGACAAAGCCGCTGCCATCTTTCGTGCTGACAAAATCTCCGGCGTATACCTTAAAAAATTTCTTATTTGACTGCCAGGGTCCCGAAACGCTAAATAACGGCTCATAAGCAGTCCCGACAAGCCGCTTGCCGGAAATTTTTTCCACCACTTCGGCATCTTCAATGCCGGACGGCAGGCGATGCGCCCAGACATATTCGTTGCCGATTTTATATTTGGTATAGATAAGTTTTGGATTGACGGCGATGGCTACGTTTGACGGCAGCGTCCATGGCGTCGTAGTCCAAACCAGCAAAAATTCCTGTTGTTTGTTGTTGGTTGTCTTTTGTTTAATTTTAAATTTAACGTATATG
>MHJM01000021.1:0-1468 GCA_001818705.1 Candidatus Harrisonbacteria bacterium RIFCSPLOWO2_02_FULL_45_10c | reverse complement strand
TCTTATATCCCTGGCTCAATTCATGGCTGGAAAGCGGCGTCTGGCAGCGCGGGCACCACGGAACAATCTTAAAAGACTTTTTGAGTAATTTCCTTTTGGAAATTTCTTTAAACACCCACCAGAGGCTTTCGATATATTTGGAATCGTAAGTAATGTACGGATGTTCCAGGTCAACCCAAAAGCCGATCCGGTCGGTCATCTTTTCCCATTCCTCTTTGTATTTCCACACGGAGGCCTTGGCGCGCTGGTTAAACTCGGCAATGCCGAATTTTTCTATATCCTGCTTATTCTTCAGCCCTAGCTCTTTTTCCACTTCAATTTCCACCGGCAGGCCGTGCGTATCCCAGCCAGCTTTGCGCTCTACGTAATAACCCTGCATCGTTTTAAAACGAGGGATTATATCCTTAAAAACGCGCCCCTGCGCGTGTCCCATATGGGGCCGGCCATTGGCCGTCGGCGGACCCTCAAAAAACCGGAATGGCTCGCTATCCTCGCGCAATTTCAGCGATCGCTCAAAAACGTGGTTTTCTTTCCAAAATTTCAGAACTTTTTCCTCTATATCAGAGAGGTTAAATTCCTTTAATCCGCGAAGCATACTGTTTAGTGTAATAAAAAAACCGCCTTTTTGAAAGGCGGTTTATTGTTAACGTAGCGATTCAGAAAACTGCAAAAGATTCGTTCCGACGAGCACGGCATTCGCGCCCGGCTTAATATCCTGAACAGTATTCAAATTACTTGCCTGGCACAGCCAACCATTAAACAATTTCCGAGCCTCTTCAAACGTTTCCGTTTTAGGATTCCCTTTATTGTATAAATCGCGGCTATTCCAAACGGCCCGCAAATCATTCGGAATAGTTTTTAATTCTTCCAAAGTCAAAGGCTCGATAAGGCAACGTTCAAGATACATTTTCGGCAATGGACGATATCCATATGGCGCTTGACCAACAACAACTAACACCCAATCCGCGCCGCGCTCTTCTATTGCGCGAACAATCTGGTCATCGTTCGGATGAAAACCTTTAGCGACAATCGGTTTATTGGTCTTTTTCCTCGCTTTTTTCAGCCACTCAAATGAACCGCCAAAGTCCTCATGCGTATGAATGGAAATCATATCGCCTACTTGCACCGCAATCTCTAAAAGTTCTTCTAAGCTCTTGTCGGTACACCGCCCTCGAAAAGGCGAGCGGTCTTTTACCTCGGCAATAATTTCTACGCCGTTGTACATTAATCCTCCTTCTTAGATAATTTGCTTAAAACATCTAAAAGGTGATTCTGAAGATCTTTCATTCCCTGTTCGTTGAGCTCGCTGACGTTCGTCAGTCCCCGCGTCAGGAGAAATTCTCTGGTTGCCGGAAATGCCGAATTGGTATCCTGTAATTTTTTAAGGGAATCTTGAGCTTTTCTAAAAATTTTCTTTATTTCCAGCTCTAACTTCTCTACTTCTCCTGACATGCACACTCCTATTCTA
>MHJM01000020.1:6030-11784 GCA_001818705.1 Candidatus Harrisonbacteria bacterium RIFCSPLOWO2_02_FULL_45_10c | reverse complement strand
TCGTCCTCGCCACGGCGTAGCCGAAACAATCCCACCGAATCCTCCCCGCTGTTTCCTTTCAAATCCTCTTTTCTTAAGAGGTGGCCCCGCATCCTGCGGGGCTTTTTATTGTGGATTATTTTGTTCAGTGATACGCTATAATTCAAATATAGAAGTATGGTGCCTATAGCTTAATGGTAAAGCTCCGCTCTGTGGCAGCGGCGACACGGGTCCGATCCCCGTTAGGCACCCAAATTTAAAATTTATTTATGAAAGAAAAATTTGAAATACCTCACGCAGAAAGAGTAGTGGGTGTTCCAGCTAAACATCAGGATAAGCAGGAAATAGCTGAGAAATACTTCGCAAGTTTTTTTGAGTTGGAACGAGAAAAGAAAGAGGGCATAGAGCTTGAAAAAACAGAACGAGATGTCGAGCTCATAAGTTTTTCAGATCAAGCCGTTGAGAAATATCTCAAGCAATATAACAGTAATAAAGATATCAGAATTCCTTTAGAGAACATTCATCTCTTGAGGGATGGGGGCACTGAAGAATTCAGCGAGGGCAGGGTCAGGGGCGGTTCGGCCTCAGCGCTTTATGGGAGTATTGTTGTTGATCGCCCGCAGTCTGATATTCAATTCACGCTTATGGCGTTTCACGAGCTATTTCATGCAAAGTCCTATAAGGCATTTCAAATTACGACCGAGGGAGAGCCGAAAGTATACCGTAGCGGATTTAGCGTTGTTTCGCGCGATGGGAAGACAACTTATTTCGATGAAATTGATGAAGCTATTACGGGGTATATGGAGCGGAGATTCTATCGAGAATTTATATTAAACAGCAAGCTATTAAAAAAGGAAGTTAAAACACTCGAAAAAAATGGCGAAAAGCCGATGTTCGGCAGGATTGCAGAAGTAAAATCAGCGGAACAGTTTATTAATCAATTATTTGAACTTAATAAAGATAAGTTTAAAACTAAGGATGAAATTTTTGATTTGTTTCTCGAGGCGGAAGCAACCGGGAAACTTTTAAAAGTTGGCCGTCTTGTTGAATCGTCATTAGGAAAGGGAAGTTTTAGGGAGTTAGGAGAGAAGTCTGCTGATTAAGCGCCTATCCCTATTTATGGACATAAAAATTGAACCGTCGTGGAAAGAGGCGCTGAAGGAGGAATTTTCCAAGCCGTATTTTCTAGAATTGGCGGAGTTTGTCCGGAAGGAATATAAAAGCACCAAAATATATCCGCCGCCGAAATTTGTCTTTCATGCCTTTGAACTTTGTCCGTTTGATAAGGTTCGCGTCGTGATTCTCGGACAAGACCCATATCACGGAGAAGGGCAGGCGCATGGGCTTTCTTTTTCCGTTCCCGCCGGCATCCGCATGCCGCCATCACTGCAAAATATTTATAAAGAAATTGAATCCGATCTTGGACTGAAGGCCCCGGCATCCGGAAATCTGGAACACTGGGCAAAACAAGGAGTTTTTCTGATGAACGCGACGCTGACAGTGCGGGCGAACCATCCCGGCTCACACCAGCATAAAGGCTGGGAAGAATTTACCGACGCCGTCATCAAAGCGCTTTCTGATAAAAAAGAACACCTCGTTTTTCTTTTGTGGGGGAAATACGCGCAGGAAAAAGGAGCGGTGATTGACCGGACGAAGCATCTCGTCCTCACGGCTCCGCATCCGTCGCCATATTCGGTTGCCAGCGGATTTTTCGGCTGCCGGCATTTCAGCAAGACCAACGAATATCTAAAACAGCACGGCCAAGAGCCGATCCGGTGGGTGGAGTGATTTGACTTAATTTTTGTTTTAACGTAAAATATTTTCAGCAATTAATCGTTATTTGAAAGAGGAGGTGTCTAGTGCTTGGCAAGCTAACCGATGTGCATGATTCTCACGGAATGCAGGTTACTCTGGAACTTCATAAATCCGGTTCGGCAGACGATGGAGTGATCGATTTGTTTCGTGAAAAACTCCAATCTTTAATTTCCGGAGAATTAAAAAATCGTTCTACGCTGTATGTTCATCGGATATGTTTAGGAGAAAATTCAGTAAAACTCCAATTAGTTGAAGCGACTAAGCTCGAGACTCAAATTGACGGCAGTAGAAGTCTTGAAGAAAACGGAAAGTTTACAGTTCTTCGCATTGAAGTTGGCGCAGAGGCCGTTCCTTCTGAAAAATAATAAATTTTTATATACCGCCTTGGCAAAACTGGGGCGGTTTTTTATTTGACTTACGTATTTTAATTTCCTATACTAGGCACAGAACTTAAACCAAAAGAGGTTAAAATGGCCAGTAGGGACAAGCGGCTTCGGAAACCTAAATTTCTGAAAGGGCAAAAAGTGTGGAAGGCATCTCATCGTGCCGGCGCCACCACTTACAGCCGGCAAATGGTCGAATTTGTCCAAAATGGGAAAGTTTGGCTGGATAACGGTTTCGGCAATGATTTCAGCGGACCATTTGATGCCGCTACCGGAAAATATCTCGGCTTTAAAACTTTCGGCTTCTCCAAAGAAATTCTTTGCCGATTGCCCAAAGGAGTTACCGAGGATCAAATAGAAAAATAAAAATTAACGTAACGGCTCCCAGCGAGCCGTTTTTATTTTGTGGTAAGATAAAATAATGCGGAAACAAATTTCAAAAGTGCCGGTGGAGCGGATGATGCATGTAGTGCGGGCGCCGCGGTTTGAGAGAGGCGGCGCTGCCAGAGGGAAAATGACCACCGCTAAAAGGTTTAAAAGAAGCAGATAAAGAATTATACTGATGGGATGGATTGGTTTCAGAAAATTATCGGTAAATCTAAAAAATCAGAGGCTGAAAATCAGGAACGCGGCCCTTTGCTGTCGGTAGAGGAACTTTTAAATATCGGAAAAGGCCCGGCGGTTTCGTATCCCGGCCAGGAGCTGTCCATCATCCGTTTTGTCGATTCTTTGCTCCAGCACGCGTATGAATCCAAGGCTTCCGATTTGCATATTGACCCGCAAACCGATGATATCCGGGTGCGGATGCGGATTGATGGCATTTTACACGATTCTTTTATTTTTCCGAAAGAACTGCTTTCAGAAATCATCACCCGCTTGAAAGTTTTGTCCGGACTGCGGACGGATGAACACCAGGCGGCGCAGGACGGCCGCTTTAAAATGAAAATATCCGATGAGTTGCAGATTGACGTCCGGCTTTCCATTGCGCCAACTTACTATGGCGAGAATGCGGTGATGCGGATTTTAGTGAAACAGCCGGAAAATTTCACTCTGGAAGCGCTGGCTTTTTCCAAAGAGAACCAAAAGAAAATTACTCGGGCGATTAAAAAGCCGTACGGCATGATTTTAGCCACCGGCCCGACCGGTTCCGGAAAATCCACTACGCTGTATACGATTCTGAAGTCGCTTAACACCACGGAAGTTTCCATTATTACCATCGAGGACCCGATTGAGTATTCAGTTGACGGCATTGAGCAGATTCAGGTGAATATGCGGACCGGCGTTACTTTCGCCAGCGGACTGCGTTCGATTTTGCGGCAGGATCCGAATATCATTATGGTAGGGGAAATTCGCGATGAAGAAACCGCCGCCATTGCGACAAACGCGGCGCTGACCGGCCACTTGCTGCTTTCCACGCTCCATACCAATGATTCGGTGACAACTTTGCCGCGGCTGATGGATATGAAGATTGAGCCGTTCCTGATCGCTTCCACGGTTAATGTGGCGATCGGACAGCGTTTAGTGCGGAAGATCTGCGACCAGTGCAAGGCGGAGCAAAAAATTACCGATGCGGAATTTAAAAGCCTGTCCGAGGTGATTCCCGCCAAGGTATTGGATAACCGGCGGCAATTTTATAAAGGCCAGGGGTGCGCGGAGTGCGGCGACAGCGGTTACAAAGGGCGCATCGGAATCCAGGAGGTGCTGGAAATAACGGAACCGATCCGCCAGGCGGTGATGCGCCGGTCGGATGCCGGAGAAATTCTGAAAATTGCCATTTCCGAGGGAATGACCACGATGATGGAAGACGCTTTTTCCAAAGCCGCGGTCGGGCTGACGACGATGTCCGAAATTTTACGGGTTATTCATGAATAATTTAATCAAGAAAATCAATGATTCGCTGTTAAGCGTTTCTTTGGAGGAAAAAGTCTTGTTTACCCGCCACTTGGCGATTATGGTAAAAGCCGGCATGCCGCTTATTGAGGCATTGAGAATGCTGCAAAAACAAACTCGTAATCGGTCGCTCTCTGTAATCCTTACCCAAGTGGTGGCGGATGTTAATAACGGGCAGTTTTTATCCGCCAGTTTGGATAAATATACCAAAGTATTCGGTAATTTTTTCATTAATATCATCCGGATCGGGGAATCCGGAGGCATCTTATCGGAAAATCTGAATTATCTTTCCGATGAATTGAAAAAGAGGCGGGAGCTCCGGAAAAAAGTCATCAGCGCGATGATTTATCCGTCTATTATCGTGATAGTGGCAACCGGTCTGGTAACGATGCTTACGGTTTTCATTTTCCCAAAGATTCTTCCGGTATTTTATAATTTGAATGTTAAATTGCCGGCAACCACCCGGGCGTTAATCGTCATCAGCGATTTCCTGCAGGCCTATGGCTTGGCGGTGCTCGGCGGCATGGTTTTAATTCCGGTGCTGGCAACGCTTTTAAAGAAAATCAAAGCGGTCAAATATTCATTTGACCGCTCGCTGATGTATTTGTTTTTAGTTAAGGGAATATCGCAGAGCGTCAATCTTTCCAATTTTTGCCGGACGCTCGGATTGTTGTTAAAGAGCGGCATGAAGATCGTTGAAGCGCTGACGATTACCGCCGATACGATAAACAATACGGCCTATCGGCGGGAATTAGAGCAGATGGCCGCCGGCATTCAAAAGGGAGAACAGCTGTCGCATTTTCTGCAGAATAAAGAGCGGCTTTTTCCGGCGATGCTGGTGAACATGATCGCCGTCGGAGAAAATACCGGCAATTTAAGCGATACCCTGCTATACCTGGCGGATTTTTACGAGTCGGAACTGAATGAACTGACCAAAAACCTTTCCGCTATCTTGGAGCCGATTTTAATTTTAATTATCGGAGCGGTGGTTGGTTTCGTGGCGCTCGCGGTTATTACGCCGATTTATGGCATTACTCAATCAGTCAGCGGATAGCGGTTTTACCCAGTCACTAGATCGAGCGCTGCAACGCCTAGCTGTTTTCCTTTACCTACGTAAGGCATTAGCAAAGATGAAGAATAGGATGAATCATGGTTCTGCTAAAGGCGTTGTAGAAAACAGAAGCGCCCGGCTCAGTGCTGGGTTTACGCTAATTGAAATATTGATTGCGCTGACAATTCTGTCGGCGATTTTTGGGCTCGGCTTTCCGGTAACTTGGAGCTTTTACGGGACTTACCAATTTGATTCCGAAGGCAAGGTTCTGGTTTCAGTTTTAGAGCAAGCCCGCAATTCGGCGATGATTAACCGCAATCAGTCGGCGCATGGAGTTTTTATAAACGATGATCAAATGACGGTTTTTCAGGGCGCCAGCTATGCGTCCCGGAATGCCTCGATGGATAAGATTTTTCCCCGAAACCGGCTGATTGCCATCAGCGGGCCAGCGGAAATTGTTTTTTCCGCGCTATCCGGCCAGGTATCTTCTTCAACCTACATCGTGTCTTACCAGCATCGGAGCACTAATATTCAAGCTAACAGTTATGGCGCAATTATTTTTTAAAATAGCCCTAAAGAAGGGACAATCATTATTAGAGGTGCTGATTGCCGCCGGAATTTTTATTATGGTGAGTA
>MHJM01000020.1:0-5971 GCA_001818705.1 Candidatus Harrisonbacteria bacterium RIFCSPLOWO2_02_FULL_45_10c | reverse complement strand
ATTGGAGGCAGTGCGGTCTATCCGCAACCGCGATTGGGGCGAAGTGGCCACCGGCACTCACGGACTGGTATTTTCGGCCAATCAGTGGCAATTCAACGGCCTGCAAGACGCCAAAGATATTTTCACCCGCCAAGTTTCCGTTACCGAATCCGCTTCCAATACGAAAAAAATTATCAGTACGGTTTCCTGGCAGTTTGACCCGGATCGGCCGCAAACCATCAGTTTGACCGAGCAATTGACGAATTGGGAAGGCGTTCTTGCCGGCGGCTGCGTCAGCGATCCGATTTCCGGGAACTGGGCGAATCCTCAAGTGATCGGCTCCGGTGATATCGGTTCCGGCAATTCCGGAACTGATATTGCCGTTCGATTACCGTACGTTTTTGTGAGCGGTACCGCCTCAACTGCCAGTAAGCCGGATTTATTCGTGTTTGATGTTTCTAATCCGGCAATGCCTAATTTGGTTAAATCAATTAATATCGGCGCCAATGGAATCAACTCTATTTTTATCAAAGGAAATTATTTGTATGCGGCGTCACCGAATGACACTAAAGAGCTGATTATTTTTAATATTGCCGACCCGCCGAATGCCTCAGAAATAGCTTCTCTTGATTTATCCGGATCCGCCAATGCTTTGGGAGTTACTACCTTTGCGAGCACGACGGCGATCGGCCGATCGGGTTCGGCAAGTTACGAATTGGCATTTATAGACGTTACTAATCCGGCTTCCCCCCAGCTTATGAGCCAAATTGCGACCGGCGGCAACATTTACGATTTTTATTCGACTACCAAACGCCTTTATTTTGTCAGCCAGGAATCCGATGAAGATGTCTGGATTTATAATATTGAAGATCCGGCGAATCCGGTAATTATCACTAATTACGATATTCCCGGAACTACCGAAGACGTCAGTATTTACGTCCAGGACAAAGAAGGCAGCAATCTTTTGGTCGGCAATATAGAAAATGAAATGACGGTTATCGGAGCCACTAATACCTCGCAGATGTATCTGCGGGACCGGATTGATGTTGGCGGCGATGTCAATGACATTACCTGTGTCACTGGTGATTTGCTTTTTCTGGCTACTTCCAACAGCGGTAAAGAATTCGTAATTGTTAATGGCGCTGATCCGGACAATCTGGTGGAATACGCTTCCTTTAATTTCCCCCAGATCGGAACGGGCATTGAATATTCCCAAAATAAAGTTTTTATGTCGGTCCGCAGTAATGATTCGCTTAGAATTATCGGGCCGGGATCGTAACCAATATGCGCAAAGCACACCATAGCCAAGGATTTTCCTTATTAGAAGTTTTAATTTATTCCGGCATTATTACCGGCTTTATTACCTTTACGATATTATCCGCGTATCAAATGATCGAGTATAGCGGCCGGCTGGAGAAACAGCGAGAACTCAATGAAAACCAGCGATTTTTGGTTCAAAAATTGCATTGGGCATTAAGCAGCGTTCAGACCGTTAATAATCCGGCGCTCGGCGGAACCGGCGCCACTCTTTCGGTCAATAAAATTGGATTTGGAAGCAATCCGATAGTGATTGATGCCGTCAATGGAGCGGTGCGGATGTCGTTAGGCGGCGGAGCGCCGGTGGCGCTTACTAATCGGTACGCTTCTACAACTAATTTATTGTTTGATTACCAAAATTTTTACGGGGAAGGAATCATGAAAGTTACCGCCGATTTATCCAATGACGTGGCCACAACCAGCATTAATACGAATATCTTTGTAAGATAACTAATTATGCGCCAAAACCATTTTTCTTGTTCCAGTAAATATTCATCCGGACTGATCGCCATTGTCACGTCCATTATTTTGTCGTTTTTAATAATATTAGTGGCCACTGTGCTCGGCTCCTCGGCTTTTTTTTCCCGGTCTAACGATGTTGATTTTTTATCAAAACAAGCCAGTTATTTTTTAGCCCGGTCCTGTTTGGACCGGGCGCTTTTAGAATTAGCGGGGAATAGCAATTACAGCGGCAACGAAACTATTACCATTGATTCACGCCAGTGCACCATTAATCCTGTTGAAACTTCCGGCAGCAACAAAATTATTAAAGCCGCGGCGCAAGTAAATTCGGCGGTTACGAATCTTAAATTAACGGTTGTCAGCACAACCTTCGCCACGGTATCCTTAGAGGAAGTGAGTAGTTTTTAGAATTTAGCTAAATAATATGTTTAAAAATTCTGAAAAGGGAGTCACCTTTATTGAAGTAATGTTTGCGATTGGGCTTCTGGCGGTTTTATCGGGAGCGGCAATTTACCTCATCAATCCGGCGCGCCAGTTTGCCGCTGCCCGAAATAATCAGCGAGTGGCGCATGTTAATACAATTTTAAACTCGGTCCATCAGCGAATTGCCGACAATCGCGGCACTTGGAGCAGCACTTGTGGCGCATCAGTGATTACTTTGCCTTCTTCGACAACCACTATCGGCAGCGATCCGGCAAATCTTGATTTGGGATTATGTTTAGTTCCGGTTTATTTGGCAACTATGCCGATGGATCCTTCGGTCGGCACCGCCACCAATACCGCTTATACGATTTTTAAAAATACCGTTAGCGGAAGAATTACGGTGGCCGCGTCCAGCACCGAGTTAGGAGAGGAGATTTTAGTGACAAGATAATTTATCATTTTTATGCTCCCGATTTTCTCTTCCCTCAACCCGTTCACTCCTCCAGCGATTCGCTCACTAGTGCTCGCCGCTTTGCCGTTCGGCTAAAAGAATATAAAACGAGCGGACCCTGCCAAAGCGGCTGCGCGGGTTTCGGAGAAGAGAAGAATCGGTCGCCATAAATACACAAGATAGTCTTGAGCATTTTAATTTTATTTTTTATTAAAGAAAAAAGATACTAATTGCTCAAATAATGACTTTTCTTTTTTAAATCCGATTGGCCGATTATCGGCTGGAACCTGCTGGAGAAAATGCTGGGCAATGGCTTTTACTCTTTCCATTTCTTGGATAACTACCGCCCCGTCGTATTCTCCGCTGTGGGCGGTTGATCCTTCGTAGCTTGGTTTTTTCGCGTCCAGATGGAGATTGATTCCTAATTGATTCGGAGACTCTTCAATATAAATGTGAAACCGGGGATAGAAATATCCCTGGTTTAAGCTGCGGGCAAAACTGACCTGGTGATTCTGGTGCGGATTCCGGATTTCCGCGTAGCCGCATTCTTTCAGGAAAAAGTGCGGATTTCTGTTTAGTTTAGAAATTACAAAGCGCATGCTATCATTATAGCGTGATTGGAGAAATATTATTGATTATTTTAGCTTTTGGCTTGCTGCTATCCGGCGCGGTCGGCGTTTTATTGCCGTTATTACCCGGGGTGCCGATTGCCTGGCTAGGGATGCTGGTATTTGGTTATGCAACCGGTTTTGCGGAAGTAACCTGGAAAATTTTATTAGTTTTTCTCGGATTAACGGCTTTGACGTTTTTAATTGATATAGCGGCGCCGCTGATCGGAGCTAAAAAATACCACGTTAGCCGTTCCGGAATGATCGGTTCCGCCATCGGATTATTATTCGGAATTTTTATCGGTCCAGCCGGCATTGTTATCGGCCCATTTTTAGGAGCGCTGGCCGGAGAGCTCTGGAGCGGCAAAGAATTGGAACAAGCGGCGCAATCCGCCAAAGGCGCGGTTATCGGTTTTCTGGCTGGCAGCGCCATTAAGCTGGCGGTTATTTTAGTGATGCTTGGTTGGCTGATAAGCGCGCTTCTATAATTATGAACGCTCCGCTTTCATTTCCTCGGGATGAATCAGCGCATGAGTCGGTAATCGAGTGGTGGTATTTTAACGGCAATCTGCGCTCCGCCGATAACCGCGATTTCGCTTTTATGTATTGCCTTTTTAAGGCGGACCCGCAAAAAGTAAAATTGCCATTTTTTGATAAAATGCCGGTTAAAAATTTTTATTTCAGCCATTTTTTGATTTCCGATATTGCCGGAAAGCGATATAACTCTGGCGTGCGTTTTTTCTACGAAGGAATAGACAAAGAAAGTTTTTCCAAGCCGCTACTTTTTATCAAGGAGAAAGAAACGCTTTTGCTTGAAGAAAATCCAGAATCCGAATACCAGCTGCAAACCGGCGATCTTAACCTGAAATTAAGTTCCAAGAAAAATCCTCTGCTGGTTAACGGCAGCGGCTGGATTGACCTCGGAACCAAGTCAACCTATTACTATTCGCTCACTCATCTGGAGACTTCCGGTGCAATCAGGTTTAACGGCCGGGAAATTTCGGTGCAAGGATTGTCCTGGATGGATCATCAATGGGCGGACACCTACTATTCTTCCGAAGACACCTGGACCTGGTTTTCAATCCAACTAAGCGATGGCATTGAGATATTGTGTTTTGAATACGGAAAAACCCGGAAAACCCTTTTGGCTTCCAGGATTGATTCCGGCGGCGCGCAGGCAACCACTCGCCGGGTAATTTTAGAACCGCTTAAAAAAACCTGGGTCAGCCCAAAGACGCAGGCGGTTTATCAGGTTGAGTGGCGGATAGAATTGCCGGATTGGGAATTGGTGATGGCGGTGAAAGCAAAAATAGCCGACCAGGAAGTACTTTTCGGTTCAATCAACTATTGGGAAGGCGCGGTGGAAGTTTCCGGAACCAGGGCCGGAAAAGAAATATCCGGCCAGGGATTTTTGGAAATGGTCGGCGTGCCGATGAAAAAAAAGCTATCCGAGCTGTATCTGGAAGAGGCAAAAGAAATGGTTTCGGATTATCTTGCCAAGTACGGCTATCGGCCTTAGGATACGGAAATGATTATTGACGGCCGGGCGATTGCCCGGGAGATTGTTGAGAATTTAAAAAATCAGCCGCGGCCCAATAAAACATTGGCGGCAATTTTTGTCGGCGACAATCCGCAGTCCCAGAGTTTTTTACGGCAGAAAGAAAAAATCGCCACAGAGCTGGGAATTGAATTCCGGTTAATTCGGTTTCCGGAGAGCATTTCCCAACCGGATTTAATTTCAGAAATTAAAAAAATCGGCGCCGATGGCGCCGTCGGCGGCATGATCGTCCAATTGCCGCTGCCGGCCAAGTTTAATCGAGATACCGTAATCGTGGCGGTTAATCCGTTAAAAGACGTGGACGCTCTGACGCCAGTCAGCCAGCAATTAGTTGATCCGCTGCCGGTTGCGGTAGTGAAGGAAATTTTAAAAAGACGGGATATTAATATTAAAGATAAAGTTATGGTCGTGGTCGGCCGGGGATTTTTAGTCGGAAAACCGATTGCCAATTATTTCCTGGGAAAATGCAAGGAACTTATTTTGCTTCACAGCAAGAGCGGATTGTCGGAAGTTAACCAAGGCGATGTGGTGATTACCGGAGTCGGCAAAGGGGGATTGATTACACCGGAGATGCTGAAGCCGGGCGCCGGCGTGATTGATTTCGGATATGATTTTAATCCGCCAGCTGGCGGAGGAAAAATTATGGGAGATTTCAACCCGGAGCCATACGCTATAAGCCATAAGCCATTAGCTTTTTACACGCCGACTCCTGGCGGCACCGGTCCGATTCTGGTCGCCAAGATTTTTGATAATTTTTATAAACTAAACAGTTTATAAAGTTATTTAACTACCTCCGTAGTTTTCTTTTTTATTTCTCCAAGCAGTTTTTTATCGGTTTTCAGAAGCTCGGTTACTTTTTCAAATCCGACCCCGATTTTATTGCCATCAAATGTGTAGGTAGCGCCGGATTTGGTTACGACGCCGTGTTTGATGGCCGAGTTTAAGACATCGCCTTCATACGAAATGCCCTCGCCGAACATAATATCGAATTCTCCCTCACGGAATGGCGCGGCCACTTTATTTTCCACTACTTTTACTTTTACCCAATTGCCGACCACGACATCTCCCTTTTTAACCTGGGCAATGCGGCGAACATCGATGCGTACCGAAGAATAAAATTTCAACGCGCGGCCGCCCGGCGTGGTTTCCGGATTGCCGAACATAATTCCAATT
>MHJM01000019.1:22377-38352 GCA_001818705.1 Candidatus Harrisonbacteria bacterium RIFCSPLOWO2_02_FULL_45_10c | reverse complement strand
AACGAAAGATTTGTACTTTGGAATAACATCAGATTTCGACAAGAGATTAGAATCTCATAATCAAGGTAAGAACCAATCTACAAAATTTGGCGTACCTTGGGAGTTTGTATACATAGAAAGTTATAGATCAGAAAAAGATGCGAGAGTTCGTGAACGAAAGTTAAAACATTATGGCAATGCGCGAACTTATGTAAAGAGACGAATTAAAAATAGTCTTTTGTAGCACGAAAAAGGTGCTGGGTGATGGTACTGTAGGAATAAGGAGCTGCTAACCTCGTGCCAGCAGCCGCGGTAAGACGAGGGCTCCAAGCGTTATCCGGATTTATTGGGCGTAAAGAGTGCGTAGGAGGATTTTTAAGTTTGCTGTAAAATCTCGGGGCTTAACTTCGAGGCTGCAGCAAATACTGAAAATCTAGAGTGTGTAAGAGGCTGATAGAACTCACGGTGTAGGGGTGAAATCCGTTGATATCGTGGGGAATACCAAAGGCGAAGGCATTCAGCTGGTGCATTACTGACTCTCATTGCACGAAAGCGTGGGGAGCAAAAAGGATTAGATACCCTTGTAGTCCACGCCCTAAACTATGTCAACTGGCTATTTCGAGTATCGACCCTCGGAGTGGCGAAGCTAACGCGTTAAGTTGACCGCCTGGGAAGTACGGCCGCAAGGCTAAAACTCAAAGGAATAGACGGGGACTCGCACAAGCGGTGGAGCATGAGGTTCAATTCGACGGTAAACGAGGAACCTTACCAGGGTTAGAAATCCAGACGAAGTCCCGCAGAAACGCGGGATGTCTCTCAAGGACGGCTGGACAGGTGCTGCATGGTTGTCGTCAGCTCGTGTTTTGAAATGTTCCCTTAAGTGGGGTAACGAGCGCAACCCTTACCTGATGTTATATGTGTCATCGGGAACTGCCCTCTTTTTGGGGGAGGAAGGCGGGGATGACGTCAAATCCGCATGGCCCTCTGATACCCTGGGCTACACTCGTGCTACAATGGCCAATACAATGGGTTGCCAAGCCGCAAGGCGGAGCTAATCCCACCAAAAATGGCCCCAGTTCAGATTGGAGGCTGCAACTCGCCTCCATGAAGTCGGAATCGCTAGTAATCGCGGATCAGCTATGCCGCGGTGAATACGTTCTCGAGTCCTGTACTCACCGCCCGTCACTGCAGGGGAGCCGGGAATACCTAAAGTTTCATTTTATGGAATAAGGGTAGATTCGGTGACATGGCAGAAGTCGTAACAAGGCACGCGTAGCGGAAGCTGTGCGTGGATTAATTAAACAAAAAGTCATTTCTTTATTGAGATGATTAGTGTCGGTTTCAAAGATGTTGATCGTGCCACGTAAAATCGCTAATGCGATCACGTGGCCGCGTGATGAATCGAAGATTCATTTTACGCGGGAGTCTTTAAGTCACGATTCGATTCGCCGCAAGGCGAACGTATGAGGCAACTAGAAAGTTTTTAAATCTATCTTTATTTCAATTGCTACTGCGTAGGGAATTGGTATACTTACAGTAATTGCCGATATGTCAAAAAGAATTTTACTTATTGAAGACGACCCTTTTTTGTCTTCGTTGCTGGGCAATCGCCTCAAGCGCGAAGGCTTCGAGGTTTTTTTGGTTAAAGACGGCAGCGAGGCGCTGAAGGCGCTGAAGGCCCAGCCGGTTGATTTGGTGTTGTTGGATATTATTTTACCGGGAAAATCCGGTTTTGAAGTGCTGGAGGAAATTAAAGGCGACCCGCAAATCGCTAATTTGCCGGTAATAATCATTTCCAATCTCGGACAGGAAGCGGATATTGAAAAGGGCCGGGGGCTGGGAGTAGTGGATTATATCGTTAAAGCTAGAATTTCCATTGACGATTTGATTAAAAAAGCCAAGGAGTTTTTAAGATAGCACTCACCTTTCATTTCTTTCGAACCGCTGCTCTGGCATAGACAAAATAGATTCGCTCACTGAACGGAATATTTCCACCCTAGTCGCTTCTCTCCTGGGTAGCCCGGAAATATTCCTGCTCGCTCATCATTTTGTAGCTATGCCTCCGCAATGTTCTCAAGTAAATGAAAGGTTCGCTAAGTTAAAATCCTAACTTAAACGAGGATATTTTTATCAAACAAAACAGCCAGTACGTCTCGGAAAAATTAAATACTCTGCCTGTTTGTCGTACGGCAACTTCGGACCCAGCCGGAGCTTGGTCTCGCCGATAGGCGAGTCCGGCTGGGGAGACGTAAGAGTGCTTCGCCGCCGGAGCGAAGCAACTCTGGTGCCGGTAGGCAAATAGGCAGAGTATAAGCCTAAATAGGAATTATCGGCTGGTTTGTGAAAATGGCCGAGCGAACAGTTATTCACAGTTCTTTTTACCGTTATAGTGGGTATGGTATACTAATATAGTTATTAAAAGCGTCGAAATTAATTACAATTAATTATTATTTATATGAAAACAAAAGGTTTTACTTTATTAGAATTAGTTATTGTTATCGGTATTTTAGCGGTATTGGGTACGGTGTCCGTTTTGGTGCTTAACCCGGCTCAGCTTTTTGCCCAGGCTCGGGACACGACCAGAATCCAGGATTTGGATACGATGAAGAGCGCGCTAAGCTTGTATCTGTCTAGCGTTTCTTCTCCCGATTTGGATTTTACTGGCGCGCTAAGTTGCACAACGATGTGTTTTAGTGCTGCTGCGATTGGCGCTGCGGCTGATGGTTGTATCGGTGCGGATGTTGCTCGTCATGGAGCAAAAACTTCCACAGTTGATGCAACGCGAGAAAACGATGGTAACGGTTGGGTGCCGGTTGCCCTTAGCGGTATTTCTGGAGGCGCTCCATTAGCTGTTTTGCCAATAGACCCGTCAAATACGACTACGTATTTCTATTCGTATGCGTGTGACAATACTGCCAAGACTTTTGAATTAAATGCTAATATGGAAAGTGATCGGTACAAGAATGGGGGTAATGATGACAGAGAGATTAATACCAAGGATGGCGGTACTGTAAATACGATTTACGAAGTTGGCACTGATTCAGGATTAGATCTTTAAAGTACTCCAATGGCTGTTGTTGCTTTAATTGTTACAGGCGTTATTTTGCTGGCGCAACTTCTGTCCACAAAAACCCACTCCGGCATCCGCCGGAGTGGGTTTTTTGGTGGGCTGATTTTTTTAGCTGCAGCAGCAGCGGTATTCGGATATGCCGGATATTTGTCCTGGCAGCAGTACCAGACTTGGCAGAGCAGCGAATTGGGAAAATTATTTTTGCCGCCGCACCAAAGTTTTGGTTATTTTATTTTTTATGTCCGAACCAGATTCTTTATCTCCTATCTTTTATCTTTGGCGGTCGGACTGGCCGGATTGCTCACTGCGCAATTTTTAAATAAGCGGTATCAGGAACGATTTTTTGAAACCGCGGAGCCGTATCTTCTGGGAACGGCGCTTTTTCTGTCCGGCCATCCCGGCTGGATTTTATACGCGGTTATTGCCGGATTTTTAAGCGTGCTGGTTTCCTCTTTCCATTTCTGGCGAGTTCGGGAAACTCGCCGTTTGTCGTTTTATTATTTATGGCTTCCGGCGGCGCTCTTTACTATAATGATAAGTATGTGGCTGTCGGCCTTGCCGTGGCTTCAGACGCTTAAATTTTAATGCAAATTCCGAACGAAAAATTAAAAGAGTCGCTGGTAAAGGATGGCTTAATTGCTCCGCAAGTTTTTGATGAGCTAGCTGCCGAATCCAGCCGGATGAAGCACGATGTCGCGGAGACGCTGATTTCCCGGGGCATTATTACTCAAGAATATCTGACCGAAGTCTTGGGCAGTTATTTCGGCGTCCAAAAAGCCGGCTTGTCCGGCCG
The DNA here is from genome assembly GCA_001818705.1 of Candidatus Harrisonbacteria bacterium RIFCSPLOWO2_02_FULL_45_10c. GTDB lineage: Bacteria > Patescibacteriota > Minisyncoccia > UBA6257 > 02-FULL-45-10c > 02-FULL-45-10c. Next base: position 34,510 of record MHJM01000019.1, on the reverse strand, counting down.
CGCCATTGACGAGCAGGTTTTACATTTATTGCCCGAAGAGCTTTCCCGGGAAAAGCGGGCGGTGGTTTTCCAGCGGGAATCAGACGGCTTGCTGGGCGTGGCGATGCAGGATCCCAGCGATTTGGAAACCGTGGAATTTTTAAAGCGATATCTGAAATCCGACATAAAAGTATACGTGGCAACCGCCGATGATTTGAATGTCGGCTTATCGCTGTATACGCGCGGCGGCACCGAAGATTTCAGAAAATTGATTGAAGAAAATGTTGCGACATCGCTTCGTTCCCGGGTAGCCGGCGAACGGGAAGCGTCGCAGGACCTGCCGATTATCGCCATCGTTGATAATTTGATTGCCTACGCAATGTCCCTGCGGGCGTCGGATATCCATCTGGAGATTTTAGAAGACGTAGTTTTAGTTCGATACCGGATCGACGGCGTCCTGCACGAAATTCTCCGCTTGCCTAAGGAAGTGCATCCGTCGATTGTGGCGCGCCTTAAATTATTGGCGGCGCTGAAACTGGACGAACATTCCCGGCCGCAAGACGGGCGATTCCGGCAAACTTTCGGCCGCGACTATATTGATATCCGGGTGGCGATTGTTCCGACTTTTTATGGAGAAAAAATTGAAATGCGGCTGCTAGCCGCTACCCAGCGGCCGCTTTCTTTCGAGGAATTGGGGATGCTGGAAGACACGGTAAAAATCATCAACGAAAATATCCATAAAACTTTCGGAATGATTCTGATTTCCGGACCGACCGGTTCCGGGAAAAGCACCACGCTTTATTCCATAGTCAGCGTCCTGAACCGTCCGGAGGTGAATATCGTGACGATTGAGGATCCGATTGAATACAATATCAAATATGTCAATCAAACGCAGATTAATCCGGCCGCCGGAATCACTTTTGCGAGCGCCTTGCGGGCCTTTTTGCGCCAGGACCCGAACATTATTCTGGTTGGCGAAATCCGGGACGAGGAAACCGCGGAAGTTGCCGTTAATGCCGCTTTAACCGGCCACGTGCTCCTTTCCACCGTACATACCAATGACGCGCCGACCGTGGTGCCGCGGCTGATGGATATGAAAGTGCCGCCGTTTTTAGTGGCGGCCGTTATTAATGTCGTGCTGGCGCAACGGTTAGTAGGAAGAGTTTGTAATGTCTGCATCGAGTCTTACAAACCGGACGTTACTTTGCTAGAATTATTAAAACAACAGGTAAAAGAATTAGGGATTGAAGACCGTTACGCCGCTCCGAAGATGCTCTATCGCGGCAAGGGCTGCGCTTCCTGCGGCAATACCGGATTCAAGGGGCGGATCGGAATTTTCGAGGCGATTAATTTTGACGATGAAATCCGGCATCTGGTTATTTCACCGGAGTTTTCTTTGGAAGCGCTTCAAAAACTGGTTCGGAAAAAAGGAACGGTCACTATGTTCGAAGACGGTTTGCGGAAATCAATGCAGGGCATGACCGCCATTGATGAGGTGCTTCGGGTTATCCGCGAATAACCATTTGCATTTAATAAAATTATGAAATTCCATTACATCGCATCACAATTAGACGGGAAGATAACCGAAGGTGAAGTTGATGCCGACGGTTCAGCGGAAGTTCTGCAATTTTTAGTTTCCAAAGGATTGCGTCCGATTTCCGTTAAGCTGATAAAAACCGTCAATGTCACCGGCGCTAATTTTTTCGGGCAATCAATTTCCATTTCCGACAAGGTATTTATTACCAGATATTTGTCGCTGATGCTGAAAGCCGGCACCGATCTTTTTCGGGCGATTGAGATTCTGATTAATGATTTTGATAAAACGGTTCTCAAGGCATTGCTATTGGAAATTAAATCTAATCTGGAGCGCGGCAATCCTTTTTATACGACTTTCGCCAAATATCCGGTTTATTTTTCATCGGTGTTCATTAATTTAATCAAGGCCGGCGAGGCCTCCGGCAATTTAACCGAAGTGTTGGATAATTTGAGCGTTTCCCTGGTTAAGGAGCAGGAATTGCGGAATAAAATCCGCGCGGCGCTGGTCTATCCGCTGATTCTCCTGTCCCTGTCCTTTTTAATGCTGCTGTTATTAGTAACGTTTGCTTTGCCGCGAATTGCCGCGGTATTTACATCCAGCGGTTTCCAGCCGCCGCTGTTTTCCAGAATCGTTTTCGGCATCGGTTTGTTTTTAAGCAATAACGTTTTAATTGTTTTTCCGTTGCTGGCATTTATCGCCGTTGGCAGCTGGTATTTTTTTGCCAAGATGTATACTGGCCGGCGGGCAGTGTATTGGCTGAGTACCCGTTTGCCGGTAATCAGCAATGTCCTTAATCAGCTGGCGCTTCAGCGCTTTACCAGCACCTTCGGGTCGCTGATGAAAGCCGGCCTGCCGATTATTGATTCTCTGGAAATTACCGCCGATGCCGTCGGTTCGGAAAAAGTTGCCCGCGGATTGCGGAATGTTTCCCGGGAAGGGATTGCCAAGGGACTGACGATCGGCGAGGCGTTCCGCCGCGAGCCCGCCTTCCCGATGGTGGTCACCAATCTTATCGCGGTTTCGGAAAAAGCCGGCCACGTGGAAGATATTTTAAAAACCCTGTCCAATTTTTATGAATCGGAAATTGATAATTCGGTAAAAACTCTGGTGGCGTTTATTGAGCCGGTGATGCTTATTTTAATCGGATTTTTAATCGGCACGATTGCCGTTTCGGTGATTATTCCTATTTACCAGCTGGTCAGCAGTGTCGGCGGAGTGTAACCAATAAAATGATATGAAGCGCGCCGGGTTTACTTTAGCGGAGTTGGTGATTGTGATTGGCATTACCGGCATTATCGCCGTCGCCGCTTATGTCGCTTTGCCGTACGGCTTACGCTCCGCAAATACTCTGGATATCGCCGCTAATGAGTTAGCGGACCGGCTTCGGGATGCGCAAGTCAAAGCATCGGCTCAAGAAGAAGGGAGCAAGTGGGGGCTGCATCTGGATGCGGTCAATGGCGCTGCCGATACTTACATTGTTTTTTATGGCAATGACTACGTCGGCGGAACGTTGGCAATCACGGTTACTCTGCCGGTGATTGTCCAATTTTCCGACCCGGCGCAAGGCGGAACAAAAGACATTATTTTTTCTAAAATTACCGGTTATCCGAATGCCGCCGCCACTATCATTCTTTCTTTAGTTAATGATCCAGCGACCGTGCGGACAATTACGATTTCCAGAGTTGGCGTTATCAACATTTCAAAAAATTAGTTATTTAGAAGTTAATTTGTGAAATATTTTTATTTTTTTATAAAAAATAATAGAAGCGGCCAATCGCTCATTGAGATGATTGTGGCAATGAGCATCGGGATACTGATGATTGGCACGGCCACCAGCGCCTTGTTTTTGATTTTGCGTTCCAGCCAGTTATCCGGCAATAATCAGATTGCTTCAGCGCTGAACGTGTCTCTTTCGGACAATCTTACTTCAGTGATTGAGGGGAGTTGGAATAATATTTATGGCCTTACCAAAGGAATGAATTATTTTATCGCCACCTCCTCCGGCCAATTAGTAGTCCAAAGCGGGCAAGAACAGATAAGCGTTAACAATATTATCTTTACCCGTTCATTTATTGTGGAAAATGTGCAGCGGGATAGCGGCGGCGGGATTGGCGCTGGTGCTGACGATCCGTCCACCCAGAAAATTATCCTGACCACCAGTTGGCCGATTGCCGGATCGAATAGCGTTGTTTCCAGCGCGCGATATGTTACTCGCTGGAGAAATCTGGTATTCCGCCAGACAGATTGGAGCGGCGGCAGCGGCCAGGAAGGCCCGGTTAGCGAGCTAAATACCCGCTTTGCTTCAGCAACCAGCGTAAATACGAATACCAGCGGGTCATTGAAGCCGGCAATCGGCACTTGCAGCGGCGCTTCGGAAAATTGTGTTTTAATCTCGAGTGTTTTTGATACCGGCAGCGCGAGCGGCGCCGGGTTTAATACGCTGCTCTGGCAGGGAACGCAAACCGGCGGCAATGTGCGGTTTAGAATTGCCACTTCGGATAATTCCGGTGGGCCGTGGATTTATTCGGATCCGTTGGTTGCGATTGGACCGAATACCCAGTTAAGAATCAGTCAGCTACAGCATAATAACGACCGCTACGTTCGCTATAAAATTATTTTAGATGGCGATACGAATTCATTGACTATTAATGATGTCATATTAAATTGGAGCCCATAATATGAAAGTTTTTAATAACCAGAAAAAAAATCAGAGCGGCATTATTGTGTTGCCGACAGTCCTTCTTTTTGCCGGTTTTATTGTGGAGATAACCATTGCTACGACACTCGGAGCTTATTTTCTGGTCACTTCCGAATTCGGAGTTCGCCAAAGCGCCCAAGCGCTGTTAGCCGCCCAGTCCGGCATTCAGGACGCGCTGGCAAGAGTCACACGCGATAAGGATTTTACCTCCGCTTCTTATATTGTAAATGTAGAAAATTATTCGGCGGAAGTTTCAGTTTGTAAAGATACTTGCGTGGGGGCGGGTAAGAATCGGCTATGGGCAACTGGCAGCGCCCAACGTCAGAGAAGGAAGCTGGAAGCGATTATCGTAATCGATCCGGTGACCGCTGAAGTGAAATTAGAGTCGCTGAAGGAAGTAGAGGCAACGATTCTATAGGAAGAAGACAGCGGATACGTTAATTGAGGTATACTTAAATTATGAGTTTTTCTATGGCTAAAATAGCGCTTTATTTGAAAAAATTAGTTCAGCCGTACGGCGAGATTGCCGGTTTAGAGATCCGGGATTCGGCGGTTAGAATCATCCAGTTGCGCGACGGCAATATCCGCCGTGCCGCAGTTTCTTTAGAGCCCGGGGTGATTGAGGACGGCAAGGTAAAAGATAGAAATAGATTTTTAGCAGCGTTAAAAAAAATCCACAGCCAATGGTCGTCGCCCAGGGAAAAAATTTCGGTCATTGCGGTTATTCCGGCGGGCACAGTGTATGCCCAATTATTCAGCATTCCTTTTATTGCCGTAGCCAATTTTAACGAAGCCGCCCGGCTTAATTTAGAAAGCGTTTCGCCTGTTGAAATTACTTCTGCTTATATTGATTGGCAGCAGGTCGGCATTCAGGACAAAGACGGCAAGGTTGATATTTTGGGAGCGTTCGTGCAGCGGCCGATTATTGATGATTATATCGGCACGATGAAAGAGGCCGGTTTTTTGCCGGTCGCCATTGAATTCCCTTCGCTGGCGCTAGCGAGAGTTATTAAAGAATATGGAGCCGGCATTGATACCGCTAAATCTTATTTGGTGATGCAGGTTGCCAGCGATGGCGTTAATTTTATGATTTTACGAAACGGTAACGTGTATTTTGATTACTTCGCTTCCTGGAAATCAGTTCAGTCCGAAGGAAAAAATGCCAGAGAAATTTCATTTAATGATTTTCAAGCGATGATACTTCGGGAAATGAAAAAGGTGGTAACTTTTTATGAAAGCCGGTGGTCTGGGCGCGCCGAAGCGTTATTGCTGATTACCGAATCACTGGCGCCGGAAATCACCGAGTTCGTCAAAAGTAATTTTAATCTGTCGGTTACGGAAGTCCGATTGCGGGATTGGCCGGATATAACCCCTTCTTGGCTTGTCTCGTTTGGGGGCGCTGTCCGGGCCGCCATTGCCCGCGCCCAGGATAAGTTTATAAGCGTAATGCCGGTTGGAACCGAACGAGGGTATTTGCAGTCAGAAATCATGTTTTTCATTAAGATTTGGAGAAATGTGATTATCGCCACCCTTTCTTTTTTAACCATCCTTTTTATTTTTGCGGATGGTTTTCTGGTTTCCACCGCCCGGCAGCTGGATTATCAATCGGCGTCCATATCCGGCCAGCCGGAAGGCCCGGTAGTGATTACGCTTCAGGAAAAAGCCAGAGTCTTCAATCAGCTGGTTGATAAAGTGCTTTTTGCCAAAGAACGCAGTATTCCCCAATCGCCGCTATTTATCGCTCTTAATCAGTTAGCTGGCAATAAAGTGGCATTCAGCAGAATTTTTGTTAATAATACCCAGTCATCAATTTTGGTAAGCGGCGTTACTAAGGATGAGGCAGCAGCAATTGATTTTAAAAATGCGCTGATTCAGGCTGGTTTCCAGAATGTTTCCTTGCCGCTTTCTAATATTATTTCCAATGCCGACGGCACAGTTTCCTTTACGATTACTTTTCAAAGGATCCCTTCTTGATTTCTAATAGCGCCTTTTCAAAAACTCGGTCAAGGATTTTTTTATTTTCAGTTCGTACCGGTTTTAATACAAATTGCCCCGCTTTTAAACGCGGCATTCCTTGCGGCGCGTTCGGGCGGATGCCGATCCGGAGACGCCAAAATTTTTTAGTTTTCAGAGTTAAAATGATGTTTTCTATACCGTGATGTCCGGCGGCGCCGCGCTCCAAAGACAGCTTATATTCACCCAGCAGAATGTCGCTGTCATCGTGGACTATCAGAAGCTCTTCCGGATTAACGTTAAATTTTTTAAGCGCTTTCTTTATGAAAGAACCTGATTTGTTCATATAGACATTTGTCTTTAACATTTGACTTTTGACTTTTGACTTTTGACTTTCTAGGTAGTCGACAAAAAGATAGCCGGCATTATGGTGGGTATTCTGGTATTTTTTTCCGGGATTTCCTAGTCCGATAATCAACTTGAATGTCATATCCATAGTATAGTAAAATAGAAACTTATATACTACGTATAGCATGAAAGCATTTTTACTCGCATTATGGGAAGTGGCGGAAGTGGTGATTGTCGCGGTAATCGCCGTCCTGATCATCCGAACTTTTTTAATCCAGCCTTTTTTGGTAAGCGGCGCCAGCATGGAGCCGAATTTTAACAGCGGAAATTATCTGATTATTGACGAGATTACTTATAGTTTTCGGGAGCCGAAGCGGGGAGAAGTCATTGTTTTCCGGTATCCGGAGAATCCTTCGACGTTTTACATCAAGCGCGTTGTCGGTCTGCCGAATGAAAAAGTGACAATCGGCAAAGGGATTGTTTCGGTGGTAGGCGGGAACGATGCGATAGTGCTCGACGAACCCTATCTCCCGGCTGGCCTGAAAACCTCGGGAAATATTTCGGTAACATTGAGCGGCAGCGAATATTTTGTTTTAGGGGATAATCGCAATTACAGTTATGATTCCCGAAGTTGGGGGGCGTTGCCGAAAGAAAATATTATCGGGGTCGCCCGATTACGGCTTTACCCTTTAAATCGAGTACAAGCGTTTAGTTATTAATTATTAAGCAAATGTCTATTCCTAAAAAAATTGGAAGCCAATTTATTCAATCTCCCAAGGGAATGCGGGATATTTTGCCGCAAGAGCAAATGTGGTGGGACAAGTTCCGCCGGGAACTGGATTTTATTTCCGATTATTATAATTTTATCCGGATTGACACGTCGCTGCTAGAAAGGGCCGAAGTTTTTGAAAAATCGCTCGGAGAAACCACGGATATCGTTGAAAAACAGATGTTTGTTTTTAAAAGCCGGTCCGGCGACCGCTTGGCGCTCCGTCCGGAAGGTACGGCGTCCATCGTGCGTGCTTACGCCCAGCACGGATTAAGCCACCTTGGCCAGCCGTTGAAGCTTTTTTACAGCGGCCCGATGTTCCGACGGGAACAGCCGCAAATGGGGCGTTTCCGCCAATTTTATCAGGCCGGTTTTGAGATTATGGGCGGCGAAGATGACGCAATATACGATGCCCAGGTTATTTTAGTCCTTTTCCGGTTGCTGGAGCGCTTAAAAATTAAAAATGTCACCTTGCACGTAAATAGCATCGGCTGCCGGGTTTGCCGGCCGAATTACCGGAAAAGATTAGTTGATTATTACCGGCCATTAGTTCCTAAATTGTGCAAAGATTGCCGCCGGCGGGTGAAAGAAAATCCGCTTCGCTTGCTGGATTGCAAGAATCTGGTTTGCCAGGAATATAAGCAAACTGCCCCGATTATCGTTGACAGCCTTTGTTCCAGCTGCAATAAGCACTTAAAGCGCCTGCTGGAATTTTTAGAAGAGCTCCGCTTGCCGTATCAGCTTGACCATTATTTGGTTCGCGGGCTGGATTATTACAATAAGACCGTCTTTGAATTTTTTACCGAAGCAACCGGAGAGGCGGGGCAAAAATTCGATTTTGCCATCGGCAGCGGCGGCCGCTACGATTATTTATTGGAAATGTTCGGAGTGCGCCAGGGGCAGGCGTCGGGGGTCGGCGGAGCGCTGGGCGTTGACCGGGTGATTGAAGTTATGAAAGCCACGAAAGTAAATCTCGGCCTGCGCCATAAATCAAAAGTTTTTTTCGTCAATATCGGCGAGGTGGCCAAGAAAAAAAGTTTTGGTTTAATCGAGCGGCTGCGCGATGCCGGCATTATGGTAGTAGAGTCGCTGGGTAAAGATTCCTTAGGTGCCCAGTTGCGTTCCGCTAATAAAGAGAACGCGGATTATGCGCTGATTTTCGGCCAAAAAGAGGCATTTGAAGAATCAATGATTGTCCGGGATTTAAAGAACGGAGTTCAGGAAACGGTGCCGTTAAAGAATTTAATCAATGAGGTAAAACGGCGGATGAAGCAATAGTATTTATGACAACCGATTGCATATTTTGCCGGATAACCAAAAAAGAAATAGCCGCTGATATTGTATATGAGAATGAACGCCTGGTGGCTTTTAAAGACATTAAGCCGTCGGCGCCGGTACATATCCTTGTGGTTCCTAAAGGGCATATTCAATCTGTCGCTCATCTGAAGGGAAATCATAGGGATATTATCGCCGAATTAATTTATGCGGCTAAAACAGTTGCCGAACAGAGCGGTTTAAAAGGATACAAGCTAGTTTTTAACGTTGGGAAAGAGGGCGGGCAAGTGATTGACCATTTACATCTTCATATTTTAGGCGGCTGGAACAATAAAAAGGACGCATCGGCAATGCCGCATCCAGAATTAGACGGTTAATTCATCTGCTGGACAAATAGCTTAATCTTTGGAATAATATAAACCATGTTTGTGAAAAGAAAAGAAAATGAATCAATCGGTTCGCTCTTGTACCGTTTTTCCAAAAAAGTTCAGCAGAGCGGCGTTTTGCGTGAGGCAAGAAGGCGGCGTTTTCATGGCCGGCCGCAGAACCGGACCAAGCGCAAATTAGCGGCAATGTATCGCGCGGAAAAGAGAATCGAAGTGATGCGCGATCGCAAGCTCGGATTGCCTAGCAAAAAAGATAAAAGATTTAGCCGGCCGTTTGCGCGCTAATATTTTTTATGCCGCTTTACGACAAATTGCTTGGAGATTTAAAATCAGCGATGAAATCCGGCGATGCCGATAAGCTGGGTGTTTTGCGCCTGCTGAATGCGGCGATAAAAAACCGCGCTATTGAAAAGGGAAAGGATGCGGTTTTAACCGAAGACGAAGTATTGCAAGTGTTAACCCGGGAAGCGAAGAAGCGGAAAGAGTCGGTGGAGGCTTTTACCAAAGGCGGCCGTCCGGAATTGGCGGAAAAAGAAAAAATTGAATTAGCGCTAGTGGAATCTTATTTGCCGAAACAGATGGCTAGAGAAGAAGTAGTGGTAGCGGTGGAAAAAGTTTTAGCCAGACTTGCTGATAAAAGCAATGCCGGTTTAGTGATGAAAGCAGTGATGCAGGAATTGAAGGGGAAGGCGGATGGGAAAATGATTAGTGAGGTTGTCCGCGAAAAACTCGGATAGTTTTTTAAGAAACCGGCATACTTCTATGAAGTTTACTCGCCCTGCCTACATTTCTGACGGCACCGGCGTCGGTCGCCTCCTGCGGGCGACCGCGCCTACGCCTCGCCCTGAAATTTTTTGCTTCGCAAAAATCCAAGCATTTCAGGGCTCCGTAGTTGCCGCACGAAACGCAGGCAGAGCTCGTTAGATTGTTTACGGAGTTGCTCTACGAAGCATGCCGATTTCTTTCTTGACCCGAATTTTTCTATACTAGATTGTTGTATAGTAGATATAGGTTGCCGCACGACAGACAAGCAAATCGCCTTTTTAATTTTTCTTTGTGTGGGAGTTGGTTGTAGAGTAATGTACGCCACTTTTTTGTTTTTGACAAAACCAATTTTTTATGTTAATCTCTTTTCAGACTTTTGAAATCTGAGGCGAGGAGGTAACGAGTGGCCAGAAAAGTTTTGTTAATTTCGGCATTAGCATTTTTAGTTGTTAATTTAGCTGAAGCTAACGAAAGAAAAAATTCGGAACAGCCGAAAGCGGATATGAATTTTCTGACCGATGAAATTTTAGCCGGCAGAAAAGTCGGCACTAATGGAGAAGACGCATCGGCGCTTTATATCAAAAGCCGACTGGAAAGCTTAGGATACGAAGCTACTATCGCCACTTTTTCTATTAAAGATTGTTGGCATGCTCACGAAACTCCGGTGAATGGAAAAAATGTCCTGGCTTTGTTAAAAGGCAGTGGCAGAAAAAGCGAAGAAGTTATCGTTATCAGCGCCCATTTTGACGGCGTCGGCAGTTCCAGTATGACTTTCCGGCCGGCGGCGGACGACAATGCTTCCGGCACCGTGGCTTTACTGGCGCTTGCGGAAAAATTAAAAACTCGCAAATGGAATCGCAGCATTCTTTTAGCTTATTTCAGCGGTGAAGAGGCCGCCGGTTGCGGTTCAACGGCTTTCTCACAAAGTGTTAGTTCCGACAATTTCCGTTGGAATATCAATCTTGATATGGTTGGCCGGCCGCGGACAAGCAGTCTAACCGTGATGATGCTGACTGGCAATGACGATCAGTCGGAACTGGTATCGGTTTTTCAAAAAGCAGTTAAAAAAACCAGATTGAAATTAGTTTTGGGAAAAGATTTGCCGGAATATCCGCCATGGGGCTGGGCCAGCGATCATCGATCTTTTCGCGATGTCGGCATTCCGTCAGTCATGGTAAGCGACGGCAATGGCAGCGTGATTCATGGTCCGCAGGACGTGAAAGAAACCATTAATTTTGATTATTTAAACGAAGCAACCAACCTTGTTTTCGAGGCACTAAAAAGATTGGATAAACGATAAACCCCGCATCGCGGGGTTTTTATATGCCAAAATACCTTACTAAAACCACGGACTTTAGTCCGTGATAGTGGGCTTATCCAGCACTACACGATAGTGTAGTGCTGGATAAGCGAAGCTCGCGATATAAAAAACCGCGGCTTTTAAACCGCGGTTTTTAATTTTTTATTTGGCGCAAAATTTGTTATATTTTTATAATGCGCATTGAAGTTATCTTATTGGATAAAGAGGTAAAGAAATTCGGCGAGGCGACTAAAAAAATAGCCTGCCAGCTGAATAAATTGCTTAAAAATAGCGGTTCTGCTGAGGTCTATTTAATCAACAGCCGCCGGATGCAACATTTAAATAAGGCATTTCGGAAAAAAGACAAGTCGACCAACGTATTGTCATTCCAAAAACCAAAAGGATTTCCCGGAAAAGAACTCGGCGAGGTCTATTTAGACCCGCTTTATATCAGGAAACATAAGGAAGATTTGGCATTAATGCTGGTGCACGGAGTTTTGCACATTTTAGGCTATGACCACTTGCGTAAGGGTGATAGAATAAAAATGGAGAAAATGGAAAACCGTCTTCTTAAAAAGATGGCGTAAGTTTTTCTATTTACACTATGGCGCAGAATTATATTACCGGATTAGACATCGGTACGCATAGCCTTAAGGCGGCAATTGCCGAAGTGGATAGCGACGGCCGGACTTCCTTGGTCCGCCTCATTAAAACTCCTTCCAGCGGCATGCGAAAGGGGAATATTGATGATCTGGCGGAAATGACCCGTTCGCTGAATATAATGTTCAGCGAAATTAAAAAAGTTTCCCGGAACGCGGCAAAGGGCATTTTTTTGAATGTCGGCGGCGCGGACACGAGGATCCAATCTTCCCGCGGCATTGTCGCGGTTTCCCGGGCCGATTATGAGATCCATGACGATGACATTGACCGGGCGGTGCAGGCATCGCAGGCAATCAATCTTCCGCCGAACCGGATGGTGCTGCACGCGATTACCAGAGAGTTTATTGTGGACGGCGTCGGCGATATTCGCGATCCGTTGGGCATGGTGGGCAACCGTTTGGAAGTGAACAGTTTAGTTATTGATGCTTTTGCTCCGGCGGTGAAAAATCTTACCAAGAGCGTG
>MHJM01000019.1:20372-22363 GCA_001818705.1 Candidatus Harrisonbacteria bacterium RIFCSPLOWO2_02_FULL_45_10c | reverse complement strand
GACCGTCGGCGGGCTTATTTTTTCTCCATTGGCTTCGAGCCGAGCGGTGTTAACGAAAAATCAGAAAGAGCTCGGCGTCGCCTTGGTGGATATCGGATTCGGCACTACCAGCCTCTGCGTCTATGAAGAAAATAAATTGGTGCACGCCTCGGTTTTTCCTCTTGGTTCCGGCCACATCACTAATGATCTGGCGATTGGCCTGAAAACATCGGTGGAAGCGGCGGAAGCGGTTAAGCTAACGTTCGGTTCCGCGTATCTGAAAGGCGTTTCCAGCCGGGAGCATGTTGATCTTAAAAAAATCGACCCATCCGCGCGGATGAATGTTTCACGCCGTTTTATTGCCGACATTATTGAAGTCCGTCTTGCGGAAATCTTTGAATTTGTTAATAATGAACTTAAATTGATTGGCAAAGCGGGGAAGCTTCCGGTTGGCGCCGTGATTGTCGGCGGCGGCTCCAAACTTCCGGGAATTGTTGATTTGGCAAAAGAGGAACTTAGTTTGCCGGCGCAAATCGGCATTCCCGATACCTTTTCGATAGAGATGCCGAATGGCGAATTGAGCCTTCAAGTGGAAGATCCGGAGTTTGCTGCGGCCATCGGCTTATTGCTGTGGGGACGGGAGCGGACCTTCGGTAACAGCGATTCTGGCGAAGGCATCGGAGGCTGGTTAAAAAAATTATTTAAAGATCTATTACCATGAAAAAAACGAACGGAATCAATCCTTTAAGGCACGAAATGGCGAAAATTAAGGTAGTAGGCGTCGGCGGCGGCGGCGGAAATGCGGTTTCCCGGATGCGCAATGAACTCTTTAAAGGAGTTGATTTTATCGCGATTAACACCGATACCCAGGATTTGGAACTGTGCAATGCCCACACGAAAATCCATATTGGCAAGAACCTGACCAAAGGATTGGGCACCGGCATGAATCCAGATTTGGGAAGGCAGGCGGCGGAAGAAACGCGATCTGAAATTGTTGAAGCGATCAAAGGAGCGGATTTAGTTTTTGTGACTGCCGGTCTGGGCGGCGGCACTGGCACCGGCGCGAGTCCGGTGGTTGCCGAAGCGTCGAAAGAGCTGGGCGCTTTGACGATTGCGGTGGTCACCAAGCCGTTTTCTTTTGAGGGTTCCCAGCGGGCGCGGATTGCCCAGGAAGGATTCATGAAATTGAAAGACAAGGTGGACGCGCTGATTGTCGTTCCGAACGACCGGATTTTCAGCGTCGTGCAAAAGGATACGACGATTATCAAAGCTTTTGAGGTAGTGGACGATATTTTGCGGGATGCCGTGCGGGGCATTGCCGAATTAATCGCGATGCCGGGAATCGTGAATGTTGATTTTGCCGATGTGAAAACGATTATGGAAAATGCCGGAACAGCATTAGTGGGCATTGGCGCCGGTTCCGGCCAAGAGCGGGCCGCCACCGCGGTTTCGCAGGCGATTAACTCGCCTTTGCTGGAGACTTCCATTGACGGAGCTAAAGGCGTCCTTTTCGGAATTTCCGGAACGCGGGATTTGCGGATGAGCGAGATCAATGAAATTGCCAAGAAGATTTCCGAGTCAGTTGATCCGGCCGCTAAGATTATTTTTGGCGCTTACCACGATCGCGCTATGAAACCAGGACAGATTAAGGTCACTATTGTCGCTACTGGTTTTAGCGACAATGGGTTGCATAAATCTTCCACAATGCCGCTCTCTAATTTATTTTCATCCGGAAATGCAGAAAGAAAGGCGGACATCGGCGGCCATAAAGATGAAAAAACAGTTCCTGATGAAGGCAAGGCTTCAAAATCTCCAAAGAAATCTTCCGATGTCTGGGATATCCCGACTTTCTTGAGAAAAAATAAAAAATAGCCGCTCGGTTATTTTTACAAACCAGCCAATATATTTCTACGAGAACCGGCGTCGTTCGCTTCCAGCGTTTGTAAAAATAGCCTCGCTTAGGTTGGTTATTTTTCCACAGTTTTAGTTTGTTTTAATGTTGTTACCTGATA
>MHJM01000019.1:14887-20336 GCA_001818705.1 Candidatus Harrisonbacteria bacterium RIFCSPLOWO2_02_FULL_45_10c | reverse complement strand
ATCTCATGCCAAGCAAGTTGATAAAGTTTATTAAAAAAAGAGACGGGAAAATCGTAGTTTTTGACCGGACCAGGATCACTAAGGCTATTTTTAAAGCCATGACGGCGGCCGGAGAAGGGGATGTGAAGGCCGCGGAGAAAGTTTCCAGGCTAGTTTCGAAAGATTTGTTAAAACGATATGAAAGGGGCGGCACGCCGGGAGTGGAAGAGATCCAGGATTTCGTGGAAAGCCGGCTGATTTTAGGCGATTTTCCGAAAACCGCAAAAGCGTACATCTTATACCGGCAAGAACGCGCCCGCCTCCGGGAGAAAAAAAAGGTTATCCCGCCCCGGGTCCGCGCCTTAGCCGAAGAAAGCAAAAAATATTTCCGCAATCCGCTCTCAGAGTTTATTTATTACCGTACCTATTCCCGTTGGATAGAAGATGAGGGCCGGCGGGAAACCTGGGTGGAAACCGTCCAGCGGTACCTTGATTTTATGCGTGAAAATCTGAAGGAGGCGCTGACGGATGAGGAGTATCAGGAAATTAAAGACGGCATTCTCCAGCAGGAAGCCATGCCATCGATGCGCTTATTCTGGAGCGCCGGCAAAGCGGCTCGCGGCACCAACGTTTCCGCCTATAATTGCTCTTTTATCGCTCCGACTAAAATTCAGGATTTTGCCGAGATTATGTACTTGTTAATGTGCGGCACCGGAGTCGGGTTTTCCGTTGAGCAAAAAACTGTGCAAAAATTACCGCAGATTAAGCCGCAAACCGGTAAAAAATTGGCCGCGCACGCAGTGAAAGATAGTAAGGAAGGCTGGTCGGATTCCGTCGCGCTTGGCATGCGGACCTGGTTTTCTGGCAAAGACATTGATTTTGATTATTCGGAAGTCCGACCGATGGGGGCTCGCCTGAAAACAATGGGCGGACGAAGCGCCGGGCCGGATCCGCTCCGGCAAGTGTTGGATTTTATTCGGATAAGAGTATTGGCGCGGCAAGGCCGGCGGTTAAGCTCTCTCGATACCCACGATATTATTTGTAAAATTGGGGAAGTGGTAGTCATGGGCGGCGTACGCCGCAGCGCGCTGATTTCTTTATCCGATTTGGACGACCAGGAAATGCGGTTCGCGAAAAGCGGGCAGTTTTATTTAACCGAGCCGCAGCGGAGTATGGCGAATAATTCCGCCGTCTATATCGAAAAACCGGCCGCCAGCCAGTTTTTAGATGAGTGGCTGGCACTGGCAAAAAGCGGGACCGGCGAGCGGGGTATTTTTAACCGGGCTGGTTTGAAGCAGCAGATGCCGACTAGGCGCTGGAAAGCATTCCAGCGGGATCTGGATACGAGCGGCACTAATCCGTGCGGAGAAATTATTTTAAAATCCAAAGAGTTTTGCAATTTATCGGAAGTAGTGGCTCGCGCTAACGATACGCGGGAATCGTTGCTCCGGAAAACCCGTTTAGCGGCAATTCTCGGAACCTACCAGTCAACGCTTACCAAATTCCCGTATCTTTCCAAGGAATGGAAAAAGAATTGCGAGGAAGAGCGGTTGCTTGGTGTTTCCATTACCGGCCAGTGGGACTGCAAATTAGTGCAGGATAAAAAAATGCTGATTCAGATGCGCGAGCTAGCTATTGAAACCAATAAAACCTACGCGGTTCGGTTTGGAATTAATCCATCCCGATCAATTACCTGCGTCAAGCCATCCGGTACGGTTTCTCAGCTGGTAGACGCTTCGTCCGGACTGCATCCCCGGCATGCGCCGTATTATATCCGGCGCGTGCGGATTTCTTCCTCGGACAGTTTATTTAAAATGCTCAAAGACCAGAAAGCCCCATTCCATTCGGAAGTTGGGCAGAATATCGATTCTGCCACGACCTATGTCTTGGAGTTTCCGATGAAAGCTCCGAAAGGATCGGTATTTAAAAATGATTTAAGCGCCCTGGATCAGTTGGAGCATTGGAAATTAGTGAAAGAGGGATTTACTGAACATAATCCTTCAGTGACGATTTCCGTTGGTCCTAATGAGTGGATCAGCGTTGCCAATTGGGTATATGAAAATTGGAATATAGTCGGCGGGCTTTCCTTTTTACCAAGGGAAGACCACGTGTACAAATTAGCGCCGTATGAAGAAGTGAGTAAGGAGACATTTGATATGATGACGGAAAATTTTCCGGTTATCGATTTCTCCCAGATTCTTTTGTATGAAAAAGACGATGACACTAAGGGATCCCATGAATTAGCTTGTGTGAGCGGCGTTTGCGACATTGTCTAGAACCCATCTCAAAGATAGTTTCTATTTTTTATCAGAAAACCCGTTCCATAATGCGGAACGGGTTTTAATAATGCCTGTCGGAGCGAATTTTTATCAGATACCCCCATCCTTTTTTATCGTCCAGCACCGTTATTTCTTGGTCAGTGAGCGGACGCAGGTCTTTGAGAGTTCCCGGTATCAGGCGAGATATCTTTGTCTTGCCGTCAGATTTTTCTTTATATTCGGCTTGAAACCAGTGGGGGAAGCCGCCATATACCGGCGTGCTTATGAAAAAATACATAACGCGTTTTTCTTCCATGGCGACCTCCTTTTGAAGAATCTATTTAAATAATAACCCCCCAAAGCGATATGTGCCAATGTTATTTCAGAACACAGGAAGGATGCTTTTGATTCATCAGCGATATTTAATAACGTGATAGATGAGCGAGCCGACGGTAATCACTCCGCCCCCTTGGGTAAAAGCCAGGTAATAATTGTTAAGGCGCCAGACGTAAAGGAACCAGCAGATATAAGAAAAAAAGCAGATCCAGCACATTACCAGAGAAATATCGCCGGATTTTTTCCGGTTCCGGATGCGATGGATTTGATGGATTGTTCCCAATAGGACGAGAAAAGAAAAAATCGCGGTCAAATAATTAAGCGCCGCGTCCAGCATTGCGCCTCCCGGATTTCAAGAAACTGGGATTATCTTAACACACTTTATTTAAATGAAAAATGCTCCGCGCGGATGCGGAGCATTTAAATTATTATTTTTTAATAAAAAGGAAAATCGGCTGGAAGATAACCGCCAGTTCTTCTTTAGCTTCCCACTCGGAATAAATCTTAATGTCAAAGGTCACCTTCGTGATGCCGTGGCGAAGCGCCTTATGTTCAAAAATCCCGGCTTCCAGGCGGATGGCGGCTCCCGCCACCACCGGTTTTTTAAAAACCAGGTTGTCGCCGCCGTAATTTAAAATTCCGCTTTCAAAAGTTATTAATTCCATTAAAAGTTCCGGAATCAGCGAAACTACCAGATAACCATGGGCAATCGCTTTGGGAAGTCCTCGACTTTGGGCGAAGGCGTCGTCTAAATGGATTTTATTATGGTCATTGATAGTATCCGCGTATTGGCTGATCAATTCTGGAGTTACGGTTTTCCAGCGGCTGAAGCCGATTGATTTTCCAACGTACTGGGACAGGGCTTCAACATCAATTGGTTCCATGATTTCCTCTTTATAAAATTGCTGATTAGACTATATGCCAATTTTAGATTTTATTCAATATGTAGATTACAATTTATATATGCTTATTGACGATGTAGTAATCAAGGTTACTGCCGGAGATGGTGGTCGCGGCGCAGTCGCTTTTAATAAAAATATGATGAGTTTAGGGCCAGTCGGCGGCAGCGGCGGCAATGGCGGCAGTGTTTATTGCGAGGGGGTGTCTGATTTGGGGGCGCTTCGGCAATTCCGTTTTAAGAAAGATTTAAGCGCGGATAATGGTGAAAACGGCAAAGGCCAGTTTAGCGACGGCCAGGACGGCAGAGATTTAATTCTAAAAGTTCCGATAGGCACGATTATCCATAATCTGGAAAGTGGAAAAGACCAGGAGATTACTAAAATCGGAGAACGAATTTTAGTTGCCAGCGGCGGGCATGGCGGCAAAGGTAATTTTTTATTCCGTTCCCCCCGCAATACCAGCCCAACGCGTTTTCAGGAAGGGTTGCCCGGTGAATCTTTTGCGTTCCGATTAGAACTTAAGCTAATTGCCGATGTCGGCTTAATCGGATTTCCGAATGCCGGAAAATCCAGCTTGCTTAATGAATTGACGAATGCGAAGAGCAAGGTTGCCAATTATCCCTTTACCACGTTGGAGCCTAATTTAGGCGTCTATTACGAACTGGTGCTGGCGGATATTCCAGGATTAATCGAAGGCGCTTCCGCCGGCAAGGGGCTGGGGGTAAAATTTTTACGCCATATCGAAAGAACCAAGATTCTTTTCCATCTGATTTCCGCCGAATCCGTTAATGTAAAAAAAGATTATGCCGTAATTCGAAAAGAACTGGGGGTATATAATAAGGCGTTGCTGAAGAAAAAAGAATTCGTGTTCCTTTCCAAAAGCGATACATTGAGCCCGAAAGAACTTAAGAAAAAGATAGCAACGCTTAAGAAATTAAACGCTTCGGCTAAGCCGATTTCAATTTATGACCTTGATAGCATTGAAAAAGTGAAAAGAATCCTCAATGATATCATTAAAAGAAAATACAAATAAAAAATCTTCCGATAGTATCGGAAGATTTGTATTTATTTAGGCGGTAGCGAGCCGGAAGAGGGCAGTTTCAATCAAAAGGGCGGCAAAATGATCCGTTTAAATTATCTTTTGTCAAATAATTTAGAAATACTTATATCAATTTAATAGCGAAAATATAGGATAATAAAATTGCGGCGGCATACAGCGTTAAAGCCGGAACAATCCCGGTTTTTAAAAATTTTATGGAAAAAAGATAAACGGCAATGGCGCTGAAAGCAAACGGTATAAATCCAAAATAACCGGGAAGCGGCATTTCAAACAGATGCGGCTGGCCAGATAAAATGCCGTATTGCCATTTGGTGGTCGCGCCGCTATTAAGCAATTCCCACAAGAATCCGGTCAGCAATCCGGCCAGGCCAACGGAAATCAAGGATTTTAAATTTAATTTTTCATTTTCTAAAAACGGCGCCAGCATTAAAAATGGCGATATCCAAACCAATTGGTTTAGCCAAAAGTTTTCGAAAAAAAATGGCGGGACAGCGAATAAAATTCCGGCAACGATGCTAACGTATGCCCAGCCGCCGCTTATTTTAAAAGACGGGATTTTGCCGGCAACGAGCCAGACGCATTCAACGACAGCCGGAATAACGGTGGCGAAAGACAGGAAAGTTAAAAGGGTTGCCATCAGCGGTTGTTGGATAACGTTAATGTAGTACCACTGCGGAAAGGCAAAATTTATAAATTCAAAAAAGAGCCAATACATAACTGAGATTGGCACAATAATTGCTATAAAGAATTTACTGCCGTGGCTCCGAATCGGGGAACCGCTCCATTTTTTAAAATTCACTTCGTCTAACGCCAGAATGAGCCCCCACCACAAAAGAGGGTAGGTGACAAATTTAAGGGCGGCGAAATCAAACAGCGAAAGTACGCCTAAAATTATGAGCGTGATTCCTATTAGTAGC
>MHJM01000019.1:467-14856 GCA_001818705.1 Candidatus Harrisonbacteria bacterium RIFCSPLOWO2_02_FULL_45_10c | reverse complement strand
TAGAGAGCCGGTTGCCACGATGATGCTGAAAATAAAGATATTTCTAACGGAAATCCGATATGGAAAATAATTTTTTAAAATATTGAAAACCACTGGCGTCATTAAAATCCCAAAAAGAAAATGCACAATTCGATCATAGTGGTTTCGATCCAATCCAAGCAGTTGGCTTAGCCAATCGCCCCAGGGCGTATCGCCATAAGTGTAGTGCGCCGCCGCAACATGGAGAATGGCAAAGATAAAAATTAAAATATAGGAAAAATTGGAGAGGCGAAATTTGTAATAACTCCAAATTACCAGCGGCGCCGATATAAAAATAACGATATTCTCCAAAAACCAGTCAAAACGATACAGCGGCTTAATTGCCAGCGCCGCCCAAAAAATGACAAAAATCCAAAAAAGCAGCTTCGGCAAATCAAATTCTTTCCGCATTACTTTTATTATACCATCGATTTTCATTAATTTTTTTACCGATCATCAATTTTTTTCTTATGGAAAAGATAAGAGAGAAAAAATAGAAGAATAATTATAAAAACTCCCAATCCCCAGAAGATCACCGCTCTTCCTAAAAGGAATGCTTCGCCCAGATAAGTTGCCAAAGCGGCAACAGGGAGTTCTGAGAAAAAGGTGATAAGCGCGTATTTACCGAGATTATATCGCATTAAACCAAGTAAATAGCCGGTTATTTCCGCGGGAGTAACAAAGCGGAAGAGAAAAATGATGGCAAGTTCCGATTGCGGCGAGATTCTGTTTCGGTAGTATGAAATTTTGTCTTCCGGCAATATCTTTTTTACTAAAGGGTATCCCGCATAGCGGCCGATGGCGTAGGCGGCTATTCCGCCAATCAGCCATCCCCAAAAAAGAATGATGAAGGTAGCAGTATTGCCCCAAATTGTAACTGCTATTGGTATTAGCGGTACGCTGCTGAATAAGGAAAACATTGCCGAAGAGATTGCCAATATTATGAAAATTATTATCGCTGCTGCCGGATTATTTTCGGAGTATCCTTTTAAGGCGGAAGCGGCATCAATAAGAGTATTGTGCAGGGTCGCAGAATACCAAAAAAGCAAAGCAACGATTGCGATGAATAAAATAGTGAATATTCGTTTTTTAATTACTCTTGGGAACATATCTTTATTATATGCTATTAAGTTCGGTAGATTTCTTTGTTTGGTCTTTGGATCGTTTTTAAGGAAGACTAATGGGCTGTTAAAACTTTTATAACCTGCTATACTGATTCAGAATCTTTTAAAACAGAGACAGCGGCAATGGATGATCCGGAAGCGGAGAATCGTGCTTCGGAACTCGCGGTTGAATTACGGCGGATATTGGACGAAAATCTTTTTAAAGATCCTAAAACTACCGACAAGGAAATGGAGCGCGTCAGGGAAATCCGGGAGGAAATAGAAGCTTTAGGATTTTTCGTACAGTGGGGCGCCAGTTTTTCCTCTTCGGATCCAAATAGTTTAGAAGTGGAAGTCAATCTTTACAAACCCAAAGAAAATCTTTCTCCCGAATTGCAAAAAATGTACAACGACTGGCTTATCCAAGCCACTCTTCGCCGGAATCGAAAAACTTAAGCAATTAAAATAGTCCGTCAGCTGACGGACTATTTTTATTATCTTGGCTCCGGAGGTAGGGATCGAACCTACGACATCCTCGTTAACAGCGAGGCGTTCTACCACTGAACTACTCCGGAATTGTAGATATATACATAGTATACGAAAGTATTTTTGATGTAAATCCTATTTTTCTTTACAATTCCGTCATTTTTGCTATTCTAGTGTCAGTTGTTTTAAAAGGAGGAGAGTGCATGATTGAAAAAAAATACCGATCTAAATGCTGTAACGCCCTGGTAAAAACCGAAGGCATTCCCGATTTTCCCGGCACAAAAGAAGTCTGCACGGTGAGTTTTGCCTGCACCAAATGTGATCAGGCGTGCGATGTTATCCAAAAGAAACTGGCTTCGTCCCAGCGCGTATTAAGAAAACAGTTGCTCCAGCGGATTAAAGAAAGGCTACCGGAATTGGAAGAATTACTGAAAGAACAAAGCGTCATTAAAGAAGATGTCGTCTACCGATTCTATCACCACAGCGCGCACCTGTACACCTTAAAGGGAAATACTAAGATCATTACTGATGAATTGCGGCAATTGCTGGCCGATCGAAACCTGAACCAGGACTTCGAAGCGATTTTCCAGGAAGGAACTAGAAAAGGCACCCAAAAAGAATTCATGACCAAAAGTATGGTGAATTGGCGCCAGGAGGCGTCACCCATTGTTTTAGCGTTTTGGAATGCGTATTATTTTTTGGAAATGGCGATCAAGTGTGGAAAGGAACTGAAAAAATCTCCATCATCAATTCCAATCGGCTGGGCAGCGCTATTGCATCTGTATAATATCCGATAACCGTCTTATTTAAGGCGGTTTTTATTTTTTTGTGGTACCGAGTAATATATGTATATGAAACACCAAAAAACTTCCTGGGGGAAAGTTGCTGATTGGTATGACGAATTATTAGAGAAAGATTCGGATAGTTATCAGCAGAAAGTGATTTTGCCGAATGTTCTCCGGATGCTGGCGATTAAAAATGAGCAACTAGTACTGGACATTGCCTGCGGGCAGGGATTTTTTGCGCGGGAGTTTTACAAAAAAGGAGCGAAAGTAATCGGCGTTGATATCGCGCCGGAGCTGATTGATATCGCCAGAAAGAAATCTCCGAAGCAAATCCAATTCCATATTTCATCAGCGGACAACCTTTCTTTTTTAAAAGCTGGTACGGTTGACGCGATAACCGCTATTTTAGCGATTCAAAATATTGAAAATTTTGCTGGCGTATTTAAGGAGTGTGGCCGCGTGTTGGGGAAGAGTGGCCGGCTGCTGATAGTGTTAAATCATCCGGCTTTCCGGATACCGGAGAAAACCAGTTGGGGATTTGATGCTGACAAAAAAATCCAATATCGCCGGATTGACGGCTATCTGTCGGAATCGCGGCATAAGATTCAGATGCATCCTAGTGATAAGTCGAGCGAAGCCACTATTTCATTTCATCGGCCTCTGCAATTATATATAAAAGCGTTAGCAAAACAGGGATTCGCAGTCGCTCATTTAGAAGAATGGATTTCTCATAAAACCAGCCAATCCGGTCCTAGGGCCAAAGCTGAAGATGCGGCGCGGAAAGAAATCCCGCTGTTTCTTTGCCTGGAAGCAATAAAAACAAATGTCTAAAAAATCCACCCTTATTTTTATTTTGGCAATATCCGCCTTGCTTGGCTTATACGGCCTTTCACGCGGGGATACGGTTAACGACGAGGTGTTTATGTCCTTTCGGGGCATCGGCATGCTGGATTTCGATGAAGCGGCGGCGCAGACCACCCCTTTAGAATGGTTTGATCCGAATATCCCATGGTGGACCAAATTATCGTTTCACGACCATCCGCCATTAGTATTAGCAGTTCAAAACATTTTTATGAAGGTGTTCAGTGAAAGTAATTTTGGTTTTCGATTGCCGTCGGCCTTGCTGGGAATAGTATCGGTATATTTGGTTTATTTGATTGGCCGATTACTTTATTCCGATTCTACAGGAATTATCGCCGCTTCGATTTTTGGCGTTACACTTAATCATCTTTATATTTCGCGAGTCGGGATGCAGGAGGCGTATGTTATTTTCTTTTTGCTTCTTGCGTCTTATTTTTTCTTAAAATCTTTGCGAGATGACAGGTATTTAATTTGGACTGGAACAGCGGTCGGGCTGGGATTGCTTGCAAAATACAATGCCGGAATCATTGTTCCAATTTTTGGAACCTATTTATTATTTTTTAAGCGCGATTATTTGAAAAATAAAAATCTTTGGTTTGGAGCACTGTTAGCAGCAGTTATTTTTAGCCCAGTCATTATTTATAATATCGGTTTGTATCAAGCGGTCGGCCATTTTGATTTTCAACTGTCCTATATTTTTGGCCAGCATCCGGAAGTTTGGAAAGTGGCGCCGGGAAAGGAGATTGGCGCTCTGATAGACCGATTGCAGGATTTTGCGCCGCGTTTAATCGCGACTAATTCCTGGTTATTCTTGGCGTTTGCCGGAACGTCAGTCTTAGCATTTTTATACGGATTAATCAGCCGAGGCAAAGAAGTTATGGTTAAAAATAGTTTTTTGATTATCGCGCTGTTATTCGTGGCGGCGCTGATGTTGGTTATCGGCCCATCCTACCGATTTTTAACCATGCTGACGCCCTTTATCGCTTTAGTGATTGCGGTATTTCTGGACGCGGTACGGCAGAGATTTTTTGGCGATAAAAAAAATCTTGTCTATGGATTATTCGCACTGGTTTTAATTTTTGAAATCGGCTATTCCATCAATAATCTGATCAGGTATTATCCCTGGCCGAATTCAGAGAGTTTCCGGCCATGGCTGGTTTCCAAAGTCCGATATGAAAATTATAACTGGGGCTATAATCAGCTCGGAGCATTCTTTGAAAGAGAATTGGCCGGATTGGTTCCCGCGCTGACGTTTGATATGCGGTATCAATTTTTGGAAAAACTGCGGGAGCAGGCGTTGGAGCGGGGATTGGCAGCTGGAGCTGAATCATATCCGGCAATGATTGTTTATGACGGCAATTTTGATTTAGCGGGTAAATTGTGGACTTTGAACCGGCTACATATCTACCATGCTTGGCCGGTGCTTAGTTTGGCCACGTATAACCAGTATTTACAGGAGCAAGGAAGCGATTATTACCAGCGCATTGGTTTTAAGGTGCGTTATTTTGTTGCGCCAACGAATACAGTATTAGCGCCGGAGACCGTCATATTACAAACCGGCGAACGCATATCGATTCTGAATCCCCGCGGCGATGAAGCATTTGTAGTTTATAAAAAAATATTTTAAACTTAAAAAAGTTATTTTTGATACGAAGGCGCCGACAATGGAAAAAATAATTCCGTATTATCGGCAAAAGAATAAATATTATTGCGGCCCGGCGTCGCTCGCAATGGTGTTTGATTATTTTGGAAAGCGTCTAAGTCAAGAGCGATTAGCAAAAGAATTGCATACAACGCCTCGTGAAGGTAGTGATAATCCAGTTATGATACGCGTTGCTAAGCGGCACGGATTTTCTGTATCAACATATCGCCGCGCTAATTTTCAAATTCTTCGTCGATTTTTAGACAAGCGAGTGCCCGTTATTGTTGCGTATATTGAGCCGGCTGGCAACGAAGGGCATTACGCCGTTGTTTCTTCGTTAACGCGTAACTA
The DNA here is from genome assembly GCA_001818705.1 of Candidatus Harrisonbacteria bacterium RIFCSPLOWO2_02_FULL_45_10c. Taxonomy (GTDB): domain Bacteria; phylum Patescibacteriota; class Minisyncoccia; order UBA6257; family 02-FULL-45-10c; genus 02-FULL-45-10c. The sequence goes on along the minus strand of MHJM01000019.1, from coordinate 9,610 downwards.
CATTGTGTTGCGCGATCCATGGAACGGAAAGAATTTTCAATTATCTCGCTACGAATTTCTCCGCCGCTGGCGTGATGAGGAAAAAAAACAAGAGCGCTGGCTGATGGCAGTGCAAAAATAAAAAGCCCCGCAATGCGGGGCTTATTTTTTTATTATCTATATCTTTCAAACACCATGGCGCCGCCGATGCCGCCGCCGGCACAAGCCGCGGCAACTGCAAGAGAGGAGTTGGCATCTTTTTTGAATTCCGACATGGCGTTTAGTGCCAGACGGATACCGGTGGCTCCCAATGGATGGCCGAGAGAGAGCGAGCCGCCGTTTCGGTTGACGCGGCCTTCGTCGTATTTTTTCTTCCAGTCCATTTCAAAATTCTGATAACCGGATTGGAAAATTCCTAGTACGGTAGCCGCGAACGGCTCATGGATTTCAAAAAAGTCTACATTATCGAACGATAGGTCGGCATGCGTTAAGGCTTTAGGGACGGCTTGCGCCGGAGTAATTCCCATGTAAGCCGGATGCAGCCCAGCAAAACCCCATCCCCGAAGATACATATGGATGGCCAGGCCGAGCCGTTTCGCCGCTTCTTCGGAAGCGACGATAACCGCGGCGGCGCCGTCGGATTGCGGGCAGGAGTTAAAAAGAGTGACTGTTCCTTCAAAAACCGGATCGTAGTCTCTCGGCATATAGGCATTGTTTTTCTTCCAGAAATCCTCAACAGACATTCCCATGGCGCGGATAATCAGCGGGCTTTTTTTCATCAATTTTCTGGATTTTTCCGAGTCGGCTGCCAGCGTTTCGCGCAAATAAGGAGATTCGTCCCGGACCAGTTCCGGCAGGGGGATCAGGACATCGTCGTAAAAACCTTCCTGTTCCGCGCGGTAGCTTTTTTGGAATGACCCTAGGGCGTAAGCATCCTGGCTGTCTCGGCTAATTTCCAGATTTTGCGCTGTCATTTCCGCGCTTTCCGCCATATTCATGCCGGAAATCGGATCGGTCAGTCCTTCCACGATGCAGTCAACGAATTCGGCATCGGCAATCGCATTTTTAATCGCTTTCAGATTACCGCCGTATTTCTGGCGGGCATTTTTCACGTATACGAGCATATTACTCATGCTTTCCACGCCGGCGGCGATAAAAACTTCGCCTTCGCCGCAGATGATTTTTCTGGCCGCGTCGGTAATCGCCTGGATGCCGGAAATGCAGTTGTTCTGGACGGTGTGAGCGACGCATCCAATCGGCAGACCGGCTTTCAGAGCCGCCACCCGCGCGCTGTTCGGCGCTTTGGAGGTTTGAGAAACTTCTCCGAGAATAACGCCATCAACCTTTTCTTTAGGAAGTCCGGATTTTTCCATTAAGGTTTTCATGACCAGCGCTGCCATCTCAACCGACGAATATTTCGCCAGCGCTTTATTGATCTGGCCGAAAGGCGTACGCAAACCGGAAGCCAAAACAATGTTCTTTCCCATCGCCACTCCTAAATTGTCAAAGTGGCAAACTACATATAGAATAGCTCTTGAATAATTAAAACGTCAATCCATGCGGTTTACTCTTCTTAAAAAATCCAAAAAAAGCCGAGCCCGCCTCGGTCTGTTAGAAACGGCGCATGGAGTTGTGGAAACGCCGGCATTTGTTCCGGTGGCGACGCAGGCAGTTATCAAAACGCTTACCAGTGAGGAAGTTTTACAAACCGGAGCCCAAATGCTGATTGCTAACACCTTTCATCTGCATTTACGGCCGGGTGAAAAAATAATTAAGTCGCACGGTGGCATTCATTCATTTATGAATTGGCCGAAGCCATTAATGACGGATTCCGGCGGTTTCCAGGTATTCAGTTTGGGCTTCGGGAAAGATTTCGGGCAGGGGAAAATTTTAAAACAACGCTCTAATGAAAAAATTGAGAGCGACCAGCAGCCGAAGCTGTTAAAAATTACCGAAGACGGCGTGGCGTTCCGTTCTTATATTGACGGTCGGGAAGTATTTTTAGGCCCGAAAGAATCAATCAAAATCCAGGAAGCAATCGGCGCCGATATTATTTTCGCTTTTGATGAGTGTACTTCGCCGATTGCCGATCACGATTATACGAAAAAATCTTTGTTAAAAACTCATCGCTGGGCGGAGATTTGTCTGAAAACTAAAAAAAGCGATCAAGCGCTGTATGGCGTAGTGCAGGGAGGCAAGTTTCAGGATTTACGGGAAGAGAGCGCGCGAGTGCTGGGGAAAATGGATTTTAACGGGTTTGGCATCGGCGGAGAGTTTGGCGATGACAAAAAATCAATGAGCCGGATGCTGTATTGGGTAACCGATGTTTTGCCGGAATCAAAACCGCGCCACTTGCTGGGCATCGGCTATATCGAAGATATGCCCTGGATGGCGCAGGCGGGCATAGACACCTTTGATTGCATCGCGCCGACCCATTACGCGCGGCGGGGCATCGCCTTTACCTCCAAAGGAAGATTGGACCTGGCGAAATCGGCAATGCTTAAGGATAAAAAGCCGTTGGATACTGCGTGCGATTGTTTTGTTTGCCGGAATTACACCCGGAGTTATATCTGCCATCTTTTAAAAGCTTGGGAAATTACACCGTTAAAATTGCTGACTTTCCATAATTTGCATTATTTTAATCAGTCAGTTGCCCAACTCCGTGAGGATATCAAAAACGGGAAAATTTAATCTGGAAGCATACGATTATCAATTTCCACAGGAATTGATTGCGCAGCAGCCAGCAGTGCCTCGGGATAGCGCGCGGCTGCTGGTTTATAATCGAAAAACCGATTCCGCGGCATTTAATACTTTTAAAAATCTTAGCAAATATCTTCCGCCGAAAGCCGTATTGGTTTTTAACGAAACCAAAGTTATTCCGGCGCGCGTCGAACTTCAGAAAGCCACCGGCGGGAAAGTTAAAATTTTGTATCTGGAGCGGATAGGCGGATTGATAAAAGTAATGGCGGACCGCCAAATTAATATTGACTCTCGATTATTTCTAAAAAAGAAACCCGTATTTCTTATCGAGAAACAAACAGAGCAATTTTATTTTCTAAAACCATTATTTTTAATTCAGCGGTTAAATAATTTTTTCGAAACTAATGGCGTGGCGCCATTGCCGCCGTACATTAAACATTCGCCGCTTGGAGAAGCGCAGATTAAAAGAGAGTACCAGGCGGTATTTGCTAAATATCTCGGTTCGATTGCCGCACCGACCGCCTCGCTTCATTTTACTAAGTCGTTATTGCGAACTTTAAAACAGCGGGGTTTTAGCATAGAGTTTGTAACATTGCACGTTAATTTGGGAACTTTCGCGCCTTTAACCGATGCGCAATTGCAGAACGGTAAACTGCATCAGGAGTACTATGAGATTTCCAGTAGGACCGCCGAACGGCTAAATCGTTTTAAAAAAGATGGCCGCCAGATTGTTGCGGTCGGGACCACGGTGGTGCGGACACTGGAATCGGCATCTGATACAGCCGGTATCCTTAAAAAATTATCCGGCGCCACCGATTTATTTATCCGTCCCGGCTATCGTTTTAATTTAGTTGATTCGCTGATTACCAATTTCCACGTTCCTAGATCTAGCTTGCTGATGCTGGCTGCCGCTTTTTCCGGCAGGGAAGAACTTTTTAAGCTGTACCAAAAAGCTATTCAAAGAAAATTCCGGTTGTTTTCTTTCGGAGACGGAATGCTGATCATTTAAAAAAATAAAAATGCCCCGCAATGCGGGGCTTAAAGTTTAATAATTACTTTAGTTCTGAGGTCAACGAGCGGGTAGAGCTCCAGCATGTCCGGAATAGCCATTCGGATACAGCCCTTAGACGATGCTTTGCCAATGTTTTCTGGGTTAGTGACGCTATGAATGTAGTACTGGAAAGGATTATAGCCAGGTATCGCCATGCCGAATCCTCGAATTTCTTCGTAAGGAATTTTTACCCATCGGCCAATTTTTATTTGAGTCCAGATTATAATTTTTCCTTTATTTGGACCTTTGGTTTGCCTAAAAATCATATCGCCCTTAGATCGGATATAGCCAGTGCCTATCGGGGAAGGAGTTGCTGGCTTGCCAATCCCAACGGCATATTTTTTAACCAGCTTACCGCGTACAAAAAATTTTAGAGTTTTATCGCTTAAATCCACCACTATTTTTTTATGCTTGGCTGCCTGAATTCGCGATTTTGTTGGCTTAGCGAGTAATAAAGCTGATTGAGCGATAAGGATTGCAGACATTCCAATTACTTTCAGTAGCTTGGCCAAAGTCGGCTCCCTGGTTGATTTTTAAAGTGCAATCTGTAGATATATAGTATCAAAGGAAATTCATTATGTCCAAAAATCTCAATCAAATTTTAACGTACTGGAAATAATTGACATATTTTAGAAAATATTTTAATCTATCAGGCAGTGATTTGAAAATCTTTATCAGAGGAGGAATATGGGTCTTTTCGGTAAGCCGCTCGGCAAGCCACAATGGACTTATGTGCTTGTCGGCATGATGCTTGGTTTTTTTACTGTCTGCCTTTTGACATTAGTGCTGACTGTGCCGCTTTGGATTAATTCTGATTTTGTGGTGGCGGTATGGATACGTACCTGGCATGGCCGAGTTCTTCAAGCGGTTACGGCGGTTTTAAAAGGAGTTTGGCGATGAATCAGTATAACGTTCCGAATTTTCTGTTGGATTATTTTGTTGAAGACGACTTGCGTTTAATCCAGGAACGCCTCCTGGAAGTTGAAAAGCGATGCCGGAAAAGGATTACGGTAACGGTGGTTAAGAGCTTCGGATGCGATTTTCAGGACAGCATTACCGTAGAACCGGACAAGATCAGCGAGCAATATCAGCGGCTTAATTCATTGGAAAACAGGAACGTTTCAATTTTTCTTATTTTAGATAAAAAACAGTTCCTGATTTGCCACGAAGACGATGTTTTACTGAAAGAATTTATTAAGCAAGTAGTTGTAGAAATCCAGCAGCGCTTCCGGGAAGGCGCTTATCTTAACAGTGTTCTATACGGCATCAACCGATTCGGAGAAAAATTGCTGCAGCAAACGAAGCAACCGGCAGTTGGTTCGGATAGCAGCGGATTTAAGGAACAGGCATTGCGCTTGTATCAGGATTTTCCGTCCTTTTTCGAGTCAACGGCTCGGGCATTGCACCGCAAGAAAGCTCCGGACCCATATTTTAAATCTTTAGAGAAGGCCAAGAATATATTTATCAGCGGCACCGTACTTATGGAAGAAAGTCTAGTGGATTGGTTTGAAGTGTACAAGGCATTTCAAAGCGCCAAGAACCGGACGCAGGATATATTGCTGGAAATAATCTCCTCTTGATTTTATCAGAGCTCCAATATCGGAGCTCTTTTTGTTAGAATGGGTGAATGGAACAACACTACATTTGCACCGGCGGGTGCCGAGGCGTTTCCGAAGTATCCGGGGTTTGCCAAGCTGAAGATTGTTCTAAGGCGGGCGAGCCGTTATTGCCGTGCGATTGCCAAGACGGCAAACACGGTAATTCCGAGGAACAGAATAGTAAGCAATCCGAGGAAAGTGAGCAGTAATTATATGCTGAAGATTGGCGGGCACGTATCAACAGCCGGCGGCTTGTATAAAGCGATTGAAAATGCCGCGCGCATCGGCGCTAATGCTATCCAAATTTTCGGCGCTTCGCCTCAACAGTGGCGAGTGGGTATGCCGGATAGCGCCGGAATGAAACGGTATCGGGATGCTTTAGGGAAAAGCGATGTGCAATCCGTATATCTGCACGGAGCTTATTTAGTGAATCTTGGGAGCGCCACTAAGGAGCTGGTGGAAAAATCGATTCAGAATCTGGCGGATCATTTGGCGATTACCGAGCTGATTGGCGGGCAGGGCCTAATTTTTCATATTGGTTCTGCGGGAGAACAAAAAAAAGAGGCAGCGATAAAAAAAGTAATTGCCAGCATGAGAGTAGTTTTACAAAAGGTTCCAGGCAAGGCGCAACTGATTATGGAAAATGCCGCCGGGAGCGGGCAGAAACTCGGATCCACGCCGGAAGAAATGGGCGTGATTATGAATGCGCTGGATTCGGATCGGGTGAAAGTTTGTTTTGATACCGCCCATGCCTTTGAGGCGGGAATTATTGAAACCTATTCGCCGGCAGAAATTAAAAACCATTTTGATGCTTGGGATAAAGCGATTGGCATCAAGAATCTTGTCGCTTTGCATGTTAATGATTCCAAAAGTCCGTTTAATTCGCACTATGACCGCCATGAAAATTTAGGCAAAGGATTTATCGGACTGAAAAGTTTTAAAAATCTGGCTAAAGAAAAAAGATTGCATGATAAAGCCTGGCTGTTGGAAGTTCCGGGGTTTGACGACGAGGGTCCGGATAAGAAGAATGTGGATATATTGAAGTCTTGCTTTGTCAAGTGAGTTTGGTAATCTAAGAGTAGATTTTTGATTGGCGGAAGGGGGAAGCGTGGAATATATAGAAATTCAGGTTTCGTCGCTTCAGAATGAACGTGATATTATGATTTTTTGTGACCGATATATTCGCGCTTTTAAAGGAGAAATTATTGATTTTTGCACCTTTATCGAAATGCCTCCGGAAAGAACCAAGGATTTTATCGCTATACTGGCAGTTTTTGCCGTTAAGAAGATTCAGCAGATTGTTTCGCGCGCACTGGAGCAGAAGGTGATGCCGGTCAGGTTCCGCATCGAAACGCGCCATGATCATGGAAAGAAACTCGAAATTACATATACTCCGTTTGATTCCCGCAATAAGCCGTTGTTGGCATATAAAAAAATAACCGAGTTTAAAATTATTCAGGATACATTTATGCAGCCACGGGATTTCCCTGAATTTCCAGGACCGAATCAGGATTCGGGATTGAATTAATTTATCGCCCTTATTAAGGCGATTTTTTATTGGAGCAATGGTATTATAAAAAGTATGACCTTCGAAGAATACCAGAAAAAATCCCGGGAAACGGCGCTCTATTGGGATGCCGGCCAGAATCTTATTTATCCGACGCTGGGACTTGCCGGCGAGGCCGGGGAGGTAGCGGAGAAGATTAAAAAATTATACCGGAATAACGGCGGCGTTTTGGATTTAACCGATGAGAAAAAATCGGAATTAAAAAAAGAGCTCGGCGATGTCTTGTGGTATGTTTCGCAGTTATCCACGGAATTAGGGCTTTCGCTGGAAGATGTGGTGTCAGCAAATATTGAGAAGATTTTTTCCAGATTAGAGCGCAACAAGCTTCATAGCACCGGCGATAACCGTTAATCTATGGCAATCATTAAGAAAAGAATTTGGCCGGATTATTTTGAGTTAATCCAGTCGAGAGTGAAAAAGTTTGAGATGCGGGTGGCGGATTTTAACGTTCAGGCAGGCGATTCGTTGCTTTTGGAGGAATGGGATCCGCAAAGCCAGCAATATTCCGGCCGGAGCATTGAAAAGAAAGTCGGTTATGTTTCTAAATTTACGCTGGATAAGTTCGGCCAAGCCGAGAAAATGAAAGAACACGGATTTTACGTAATTCAATTTGATGAATAAAAAGCTCCCTTAAAGGGAGCTTTTTCTTAACATTTGTCTTCGGACTTCCGCTTCTTCATACCGGCGTTTTTCTTCGTCGGTTTCTGAAATGACCTGGGGAATCCGGGAAAGGTGGATTTTTCCGTTCCCGTCTTTTGTCTCCGCTACCAGAATAAAGTAGAGGGAAACAATATGGCGAGTAGTTTTTTTTGACCGATCGATAGCGAGAACCTTGACTCCGATTTCCAGCGACGTGCGCCAGGTTCGGTTGACTGCGGCTTTAAAAATTAATATTTCACCTTGATATCCCGGCGCGAAAAATTCCGCCGTAACATATTTGGTGACGCAGATCTGGTCCGTATGCCGTTGCGCTACTTCGCCGGCGATTTCATCCGCTTTTGCGAGCGGGACGCCCCCGAAGAGAGTGGAAAGATAGTTCAGGTGATGCGGAAAAATCGGATGCGGGAAATCATTGATTGCGGATTCGGATACTCGTTTCGGCGGAAGCTCGGGTCTACTCACATGCTATCCTTTTTGAAAAAACTACCATTAGGTTAGCAGGTTGCATTTGATTTTACAAATTAAATTTTTTACACTTAAAGCAGTTATTTAAGAAAGGATAGCCAGTGCTAAAATTATCGGATAAAGAAATAGAGTTTCTGGTCCATCTTTTTAATAAGATGAACGGGAAGATTAATAGCGATTATCACGGTAAGCCGATTGCTATTTACGGAGAATTTTTTGACGATTCGGTTAGGCATTTGTTTACTAAATCGGTCATTAGCCGATTAGCAGCCACGTATCAAAAAAGAGGCTGGGACAGAGTTACGGTTGAAAAGCAGTATTTTGACGCATCGTCGGAAATTCACAAGGACAAGCTCTGGTTCCGGATTATCCTGATTAATACTAAGGGCTGCATTAAGGAAATCCGTCGGCTGATTGATGAGCAGATTAAAAAACATCCGAATAGCCGCTGCCTTTCCTTGGCGACATTTCTGCCAATGGAATGGAATTTTGTTTCCGGCGATACCGTATATCCGGAGCTGAATCGCGTTAAGGTTATTCCTTCTCTGCGGTCACATTACCGCCGCTTAGGGTGGTCAATATTGGAATTAAAAATCGGGAGCAATGATTTCAGCCTTGATTCATTTTTCCGCGTAGCTATGGTAAAAAAAGTTTCTAAATAAACCCCGCATCACTGGGGTTTTTATTTATGTTTATAAGCGATTTTCTCCGGAGAGATATATACTTATAGATATGCCTTTAACCGATGATTTAAAGAAAGTTATAAATGGCGATGTATTGATTGATGGGCCGGCGCTTGAGAGGTACAGCCACGATGCCAGTTTATTTGAAATATTGCCGAAGGCGGCAGTCTGCCCGAAGGATACTGAAGATGTTAAAAATCTGGTCCGTTTTGCTTCGCAATCCGACGGCGCGTTTTCTTTAACTGCCCGGTCCGGCGGCACGGATATGAGCGGCGGCGCCTTAACGGAATCGGTCGTCGTGGATTTTTCCAAATATTTTAATCAGATAAAAAGCATCGGCGACGGGTCGGCGGTGGTGGAACCGGGAGTTTTTTACCGGGATTTTGAAAAAGCCACGCTGGAAAAAAACTTGCTGTTGCCGACTTTTCCGGCATCCCGGG
>MHJM01000019.1:0-445 GCA_001818705.1 Candidatus Harrisonbacteria bacterium RIFCSPLOWO2_02_FULL_45_10c | reverse complement strand
TTAAAACGCAGCAGCAGAATTTTGAAGGCGAGGTCTATCGGAAGTTATACGAGCTAATTATAAATAATTACGGTTTGATAAAAAAATCCAAGCCGAACGTTTCTAAAAATTCCGCCGGCTATTATCTCTGGAATGTCTGGGACGGCGAAAGTTTTGACCTGACGAAATTATTAGTTGGTTCGCAGGGGACGCTCGGGCTGGTTACCGAGATTAAGTTCCGGCTGATTGCCCCTAAGCCATATTCCCAGTTAGCGGTGATTTTTCTTAAAGATTTGCAGCCGCTGGTGGAAGTGGCGAAGGCAGTAATGCATTTTCAGCCGGAAAGTTTTGAGTCGTTCGACGACCATACCCTGAAATTAGTAGTCCGATTTTTGCCAAGTTTGATCAGGATATTGCGGCCGAAAAACATTTTTAAATTATTCTGGCAGTTTCTTCCGGAGATGCG
>MHJM01000018.1:9314-12040 GCA_001818705.1 Candidatus Harrisonbacteria bacterium RIFCSPLOWO2_02_FULL_45_10c | reverse complement strand
TTTTATAAGTCCCGCCGTACTGATTTAAAAAATAAAGATAAGGAAGGCGGGATTCCGCCGGAGGCGGGACAACCTGATTTAATGGAAATTGTGGACCGCAATCTTCAGGAATTCGGCCCGGGAATTGATGAGCCGGATTTTGCCAGAAAATTGGTCAAAGGAGTGATTGAGCATAAAAAAGACATCGACGCGATTATTACCAAGGCGGCGCCGGATTGGCCGCTGGAGCAAATTGCGATCGTGGACCGGAATGCCCTGCGCATCGGGCTGTACGAATTGCTGTTTGCCGACCGGGCGGAGGTGCCGCCGAAGGTGGCGATTAACGAGGCGATTGAAATAGCGAAAAATTTTGGCGGACCGAATTCGGGGAAGTTTATTAACGGGGTATTGGGAACTATCTACCGGGAAATCGGCGAGCCGGGCAAAGACGACAAGCCGAAGCCGAAAGAAGCGCCAAAAGAAGAAAATAAAACCTAATTAATGCCTAATCGGCAATTGAGTTACTAAGTCATTGAGTTTCCAATACAGGTTTAATGACTTAATATCTGAATTGCCCAGCTATCTAACGTGAATTCGGAAAAATTAGAAACACTTATCGGCTATAAGTTTAAAAACAATAAACTTCTTCTGGAGGCGCTGACTCACCGTTCCTATATTAATGAAAATCCGGCCTGGTCTTTGCCGCATAATGAGCGGCTGGAATTTTTAGGCGACGCCGTGCTGGAGCTGATTGTGACGGAAATTTTATTTAACCAGTATCCGACCACGGCGGAAGGCCAGTTAACTGCTCTGCGGGCGTCGCTGGTAAATTATCAGATGCTTGCTGAAGTGGCGCGCTCGCTGTCTCTGGAAAAGTTCCTGCTGCTTTCCAAGGGCGAAGCCAAAGATACCGGCCGGGCCCGGGATGTTATCTTGGCAAATGCCATTGAGGCGATTATCGGCGCCTTATACCTGGACAGCGGCTATCCGGACGTTAAAGAATTTATTACGCGCTGGGTGATGCCGCGCCTTTCCGAAGTTTTGGAAAAGGGTTCGTATAAAGACGCGAAAAGTCTCCTGCAGGAAAAAACTCAGGCGCAGCAGAAAATAACGCCGTTATACAAAGTTCTGGAGGAAAGCGGTCCGGACCATAAAAAATTATTTACGGTCGGGGCGTATCTTAATGATGATTTGGTGGCTAAAGGAAGGGGATTCTCAAAACAAGATGCCGAGGTGGAAGCGGCTCAGGAGGCGCTTAAAAAATTAGAAGAGTGACTGGTAATAAAAACCGAGCTAGCTAAATCCAGCCCTTTTTTCGGAAGAAAAGCAGCAGCGCGATAGTAACGATAAGTACGAAGATAAAACTGCCGCTGAAAATGGACAGGTTGTCGGCAACTAATTTATCCACAAAACCGATGTTGAATATTGAGGTAATTAGCACCAGCGGGAAAGTGAGGAAAGCGAGCACGGTAAAACGCTGCATGACTGCGTTAGTTTTGGCGTTCAATAGCTGGGAATTGGTCTGTTCCAGAGCATCCACGGTTTCTTTAAAGTTATCCAGGTGCTGCATTACTTTCAGGTGGTCGCCGACTAAATCGGAAAGGTAAATCTTAATATCGCTGCTCCAGAATTTACCGCCGACTTCTTTCAGCGATTCCAGAATGATGCCTTGCGGCTTGCTGATGATGCTGTAGTCCAGAATATCCCGTTTCAGATAGGAAATCCGCTGGAGCAGCTGTGCTTCTTTTTTCTGGAAAAGCTCTTTGCTCAAGCCGGTAACGTTTTCTTCGATATGGCGGAGCTGGCGCTGGGAAAAAGCGAGGATTTCTTCAATCAGGTGGTAAACTATCCGGCCGGTCGTGTCGCTGAGCGTCCGCTCTTTGAAGTGCGGGTCATTATTCAGTCGCCGCCAAAAATTATTCAGCGGCTCCAGGTCTTCGTAGTGGACGGTGATTACTTTATCTTTAGTAATCAGAAAATCCACCTCAGCGCGGCGGGAGCTTTTGGAGTTTTTATCGTACATCGGCAGGTGATAGGTCAGAAAAAGATAATTATTGTAAGGCTCCACCCGGGAGCGGGCGGAAGTATGCAGCAGCTCATCCAGAATAATCGGATGGAACTTATGCTGGTCCCGGATATATTCCACGTCTTTCTTGGTCGGATTCTGGACATCAATCCATACCAGTTTATGCTTAATGATTCTCATTTAATTTTATTATACCATAACTGGTAGTGAGCGGTCTTTAGCACTCTATTGACAAGAGTGCTAACAATTCTATAATAGGAACTGTTATATCTTAAATATGAATCTCCGTTCTAAATCGGTGCTGGAAGCGGCCATTAAGGAATACATTAAATACGGAAAACCGGCGACTTCCAAAGCCTTAGCGAAGCAATATAATTTCGGAGTGAAAGACGCGACCGTTCGCAACGAATTGAATACCCTGACCAAAGAGGGTTTTTTGGAACAGCCGCATACTTCCGGCGGCCGGGTGCCGACCGACAAGGGCTACCAGTTTTTCGTGGCGAATACGCTGGATAACGTGATTGATTCCCGGAAGATTTTAAACGAACGGCAGGGCGCTTTAATCGGTAATTTGCGCACCGGCCATCTGAAAGAGTTCGTGGATGAGTTTTCCGAAGAGACGAAACTGCTCGGCATCGGCCGGAAAGAAAAAGATGCCGTGGTGTACAAAAGCGGCTTGGATGGATTATTTGGCCAGCTGGATGTGCAGACGAAAAAAGAT
>MHJM01000018.1:6450-9293 GCA_001818705.1 Candidatus Harrisonbacteria bacterium RIFCSPLOWO2_02_FULL_45_10c | reverse complement strand
GATTGTCCGGGATTTTGAATCGCTGGATGAGCGCTTAGCTGATTTAAGCAAGAAAATTTCCCGGAGTTTGTCGCCGCAGGTTTTTATCGGCAAGAAAAGCCCGATTACCCACAGCGAGAATCTTTCCGTGATTCTGGATTGGTACAATATTCACGGCCAAAAAATGATCGTGGCGGTCATCGGCCCGAAACGGATGGATTACGGAAAAAATCTGAAATTATTTAAATTACTTCATGAGCATGCTAATGAATAATGAAGAACAAAAAAAAGAACCGGCATTGGAAAAAGATGTCAGTCCGCCAGAGCTGAGCGAGGCGGAAAAACTGAAACAGGAACGCGACGAATATCTCAACGGCTGGAAGCGGGCGAAAGCGGATCTGATTAATTACCAAAAAGACGAAGGCAAGCGGTTTGAGGAAATGATGAATTACAGCCGGGAAATGGTTATCGGCGACTTGATCCCGGTTTTAGATAGTATGGAATTAGCGCTTCGGGCAGAACCTCAAAATGACGGCCTGCATAGGATAAAAATCCAGCTGGAAGACGAATTGAAAAAATACGGTCTGGAAAAGATAAAAGTTTCTCCGGGCGACACCTTTGATACCGGCCTCCACGAATCTATCGGAGAGCTGGAATCCAAAGAAGCGGCGTCCGGAACCATAGCGGCCGAAGTCAGTTCCGGATACAAATTAAAAACCAAGGTCATCCGGCCAACGCGAGTGAAAATTGCGAAATAATTTTCACTAACAATTAACAACAAACAAACTACAATTAACAACATTATGGCAAAAATATTAGGAATCGATTTAGGTACCACGAACTCCGCGATGGCGATTATGGAAGCGAGCGGCCCGCGGGTATTGGAAAACTCCGAGGGCAACCGCACCACGCCGTCCATTGCGGCATTTTCCAAATCCAAAGAACGGCTGGTGGGTCTTTTGGCCAAGCGGCAGACCGTCACCAATCCGCAAAATACTATTTATTCGGTCAAGCGTTTCATCGGCCGGAAGTTCAGTGATAAAGAAGTCCAGCACGATAAAAAAGTCCTTCCCTATGAAATCCGCGAGTCCGCGAGCGGCGGCGTGGAGGTAAAAATGGGTGAGGAGTGGCTGAAGCCGGAGCAGGTTTCCGCGTTAGTGCTCGGTAAATTGAAAGCCGACGCCGAAGCCCAGCTCGGAGAAAAAGTGGAAGAGGCGATTATCACTGTGCCGGCGTATTTTGACGACTCCCAGCGGCAGGCGACCAAGAATGCCGGAGAAATCGCCGGACTGAAAGTAAAACGGATTTTGAACGAACCGACGGCGGCGGCGCTGGCGTATGGTTTGGATAAAAAAGCCAATGAGCAGATCGTGGTCTACGATTTCGGCGGCGGTACTTTCGATGTTTCCGTTTTAGAAGTCGGCGACAATACCGTGGAGGTAAAAGCCACCGGCGGGGACACCCATCTGGGCGGCGATGATTTTGATAAGAAAATTGTTGAGTATTTGATTACCGAATATAAAAAAGAAGCCGGCGTGGATATTTCCAAAGATCCGCTGGCGCTCCAGCGTTTGCGGGAAGCGGCGGAAAAAGCCAAGCACGAACTCTCCAGCGCCATGGAAGCGGAAATCAATCTCCCGTATATTACCTCCGATGCTTCCGGGCCGAAGCACTTTGTCATGAAGCTCACCCGGGCGAAATTGGAAAGCCTGGTGCAGGAGTTTATTGATAAGTCCATTGACCTCGCGCTCAAGACCGTTAAAGAAGCGAAATTTGATATTAAAGATATTGATGAGGTGATTTTAGTCGGCGGCCAGACCCGGATGCCGGCGATGGTAGAAGCGGTGAAAAAAGCTTTCGGCAAAGAGCCGCACAAAGGCGTGAATCCGGACGAAGTGGTAGCGGTAGGCGCCGCTATTCAGGCGGGAATTATTCAGGGCGACGTGAAAGACATTTTGCTTTTGGATGTGACGCCATTGTCTTTAGGTATTGAAACCTTGGGCGGCGTCTTTACCCGTTTAATTGAAAAAAATACCACCATTCCGACGGCGAAATCGCAGGTCTTTTCCACGGCGGCCGATAGCCAGACGACGGTAGAAATTCACGTTTTGCAGGGTGAGCGAGAAATGGCGGCAGACAATAAAACCTTGGCGAAGTTTATTTTAGATGGCATTCCGCCAGCACCGCGGGGCGTTCCGCAAGTAGAAGTTACTTTTGACATTGATGCTAATGGTATTTTAAACGTGTCTGCTAAAGACAAAGCTTCCGGTAAAACTCAATCGGTAAAAATTGAAGCCAGCACTTCCTTATCTAAAGACGAAGTGGAGCGGCTGAAAAACGAAGCCAAGGTGCACGAATCGGAAGATAAAAAGAAGCGGGAGCTGATTGAGCTGAAAAACACCGCCGAGAGCACTATCTATATGGCGGAAAAATCGTTAAAAGAAGCAGGGGATAAAGTCCCGGCGGATATTAAAGATGTAGTCACTCAAAAAGTAGAAGCATTAAAATCAATCAAAGACGGCACCGGCGCCGAAGCCATTAAAAAAGCTTTAGGCGAACTCTCGCAGGAATTGCAGAAAATAGGGGAGCATATGTATAAAAATCAGCAACAAAATCCGCCTCAATCAGATACTTCGAAAGGCGATGAGCAAAAAGAAAAAACAGATTAAGAAAAATTTAATATGCAAAAGAAACATCGACAACATTTAAAAACCAGAAAAAGAGGATTTTTTAAATAAAACATAATATGAGTAAAACTAAAACGAAAGAAATATCAAACGATAGTCGTCTTTGGAAGTGTGGTAGTTGTGGGAATAACGGCGAATTAGTGGCGTGGAGTTATGACGATTTGGCAATGCGAGGTG
>MHJM01000018.1:0-6411 GCA_001818705.1 Candidatus Harrisonbacteria bacterium RIFCSPLOWO2_02_FULL_45_10c | reverse complement strand
GTTCATTATTTTACAGCTTAGATGAGGCAAGTGCGGTTGAAGCCGTATAGTTTTTTTCCACATCATCGTAGCTGACGAAGTTGACTCTTTCGCTAATCGTTCCAAAGGTAGTTCGTTTAATTTCTCTTTCAAATTGTTCATATCTTTCCAGTGAAGCAACGATGGTCATTTTTGTAGTAAAATCCTGCAACTCCAAAAACTTCAAAAAAGAGTTACGGAAATCTGTAGAATGTTCAACCTCAATCACATTTGCTGGGTACCCTCTCTCATTAAACCAAATTACATCAATATATTTCACGCGTTGCAACACCTTATCATAAGTGAAGGTCGGACAATCTTGAATCGAAGTAATATCCATTAATCTTTTATTTAGAAATAGTCCATTTTTGTCTGGAGTAAATGTTGAATATCCCCTCATATTGCCGATTTCTATTAAGTATCCTTGCATTAAGGCATGACCGATTACAATTTTTTCTTGGTCGCTTTTCTGAATCTTCGGATTAAGATGATCAGGAAGTTTGTCCAGATATTCAGATAATGCCCATAAACCAGGCATAATCTTTTTAAATCGGTTATTAACTTGCACTGTATAATTAATAGTCATATCGGGAGTTTTCCCTGAATGCTCTTTAAGTTTAGGCGCTTCATCATGAAGTTGTTTAAGAGTCGCAAAATAGCCATGCGATTTCATTACAGATTCAATTGCCTCAGCCCAAGTTGGCTGTGTTTTATTTCCTGTTATATTCATAATTAATAACTTTATTATAGAGTGTTTATGATATGTAGTACAACGGTTCATGCACCCTATTTATTTGCTATTTTCGAAATTTCTGCTATTTTATATAAGGTCGGCTCGATGCCGATTTTAAATTTTAGAAAATGATTACCTTGTCCAAAACCGATTATATTCTTTTTCGGGAGTGTCCGAAGAATGTCTGGTATAAAATCCATAAGCCGGATATTTATTTTCAGTCAGAGCTTTCTGATTTTGAAAAACATCTGATTGGAACTGGAAATGAGGTAGAGTTAGTGGCGCGCCAAACTTTTCCGGATGGCGTGTTGATTGATAGCCGGGACGAAGCGGCGCAAAAATTGACCAAAGAATATATTGCTAAAAAACAACCGGTATTATTCCAGCCGGTTTTTCTAAAAGATAATTTTTTAGCCGCTGTGGATGTGCTAAAATTCAATCCAGAAACCGGCAGTTACGATATTTATGAAATTAAAGCTTCTAATGAAATTGACAGAAAGCGGCATTTTTACGATTTGGCGTTTCAGGTAAATTTATTGAGAAAATGCGGTGTGAAAGTTGGCATGATTAATTTAATGCACCTTGATTCAGATTATGTTCGTTCCGGCAAACTGGATATCTTCCGGCTTTTTAAAAGCGATGATGTTACAAAAGAGATTAACGATCTTTGCGAGGAAGTCGCTCTTGAGATGGATAAGGCGTTAGCGTATCTTTCTCAAGAAACCGAGCCGATCGGCTCCTGCTGCTGTGTTTACAAGGGGAGATCCAATCATTGCTCCACCTTTAATCATTCCAACCCGCATGTTCCTGAATATAGCGTTCACGATATCACGCGAATCGGCTTAAGTAAGAAAAAACTGGCGGCGTTAGTGGATATCGGCAGTTTTCATATGCATCAGGTTCCGGAAGATATGGAATTATCCGATGCCCAGCGGAATCAGATCAGCGCGCACGTTTCCGACACAGTTATTATAAATAAGGGAAAGATAACCGAAGAATTGGAACAGCTGGTTTACCCGGTTCATTTTATTGATTACGAAACTTTTCCGTCCGCTATCCCGATGTTTGACGGATTTTCCCCGTACCAGCAGATACCATTTCAATATTCACTTTTTGTTTTAGAATCTCCAAATAGTAAGCCGAACCGCCGCTTCTAGTTGGATTAAATTAATTGGCAATGGCCTTTCGCCAACAGAAAAAGTTAAGTTGAAAAAAGATATGCTAGAATACTGCAAGTTGGACGCATTTGCCATGGTGCGGATTTTGGAGGAATTACAGAAAGCATCGAAATAAGATATTTCTCGACCACTCATTTTTATATCTCTAATTCGCGCGAATAGGCGAATAAGGTTTTGGCCCACTTTCTGAAAGTATCTATAATATGTGATATATTCACATTAATATAATGAATCAATCCCTCGAAAATACTCGGGCCCCTCGGCTTATTTTCCTAGACACCGAAACTACTGGCAACGACATGGCAAAGGATCGCCTCTGCCAAGTTTGTTATAAAACCTCCGATGGAATTTTTAAGGGCTATTTTAAGCCGCCGGTTCCGGTGTCTATAAAAGCGATGAGCATCACTAATATCACCAATAAAATGCTTGAGGATAAGGAAGCGTTTAAAGACAGCGCCATGAAGAAAGATCTTGAGGCGCTGCTTGCCGATGGAATATTGGTAGCGCATAACGCTAAATTTGACTGCGCAATATTGGAAGCCGAAGGAATGTCTATTCCTCGGCGCATCTGCACTTTCCGGGTCGCCAGGCATTTAGATCCGGAAAATAAGATTCCCGAATATAATCTTTCGTATTTGCGTTATTATTTAGATTTGAATGTAGAAGATGCTTATGCGCATGATGCGGAAGGAGACGTAAAAGTGCTCTGGGCTCTTTTTGAGAGATTATTATCTAAAATGACCAAAGACGGATTAACTGCCGCCCCTGATGAGAGCGAGCCTCGCTCAGAAGCTGAGCGGGAAGAAAAGGCGATTGCGGAGATGCTTGATGTTTCCAGTAGGCCGTCATTATTTAAATTATTTAATTTTGGGAAATATAAAGATAAGAAGATTGAAGAGGTGGTTAAAACTGACCGAGACTATCTTCAGTGGATGCTGGATAGAAAAATAGAAGATGGTAGCCAAGACGAAGATTGGATTCATACCCTTGAACACTATTTAAAAAATTAGAAAAATAAAATTCCATTTCCTAAAAATTTTACCCCCAAAATTTGTTGACGCGGACGAAATAGGGGATAGATAATCTTTTTAACCTTTTTACCTTCTCTAATTCCTGCCTGCCGGTAAGCCTGCGCGCTCTTATTTCTATCATTCTACCATTCGAGCGAATGGTAGAATAGGGCAAAGTGCGGTATAATAAAAAACATGAAAAATTTGGAACGGACCTTAAAAGCTTTGGCAAATAAACGCCGGCTGGCGATTATCAAATATTTAAAAGAGCATCAGCCGGCATCGGTTGGCGATATTGCCGCCAAGATTGATATTTCGTTTAAGGCGACTTCAAAGCATCTGGGCGTGTTGAGCGCCGCGGATATCGTTGAAAAAAATCAGCAGAGTTCGCTGATGTTCTATCGGCTGGCGGCGGATCAAAAACCAGCTGCCAAGCACACTATTTCTTTGCTGTAATTAAGGAATCATTCGCGCGAATGGTGGAATGATTATATAAATATGTTTAAAGAAACTAACAAGCCGTTAGCGGAACGGGTGCGGCCGGAGCGGCTAGCGGAAGTGGTCGGGCAGGAGGAACTGACCGGAAAAGGGAAGCTGCTTGCCGAAATGGTGCGCACGAACTCTCCGGTGAGTCTGATTTTTTGGGGACCGCCGGGAAGCGGAAAAACAACTCTTGCCCGCGTCTTTGCGCACGAACTGAAGGCGGAATTTACGGAAATGTCGGCGGTAATGTCCGGCGTGGCGGACGTGCGCCGAGTAATTGAACTGGCCGAGCTGAACAAGCGCCTCGGCCGACCGACAATTGTTTTTATTGACGAAATCCATCGATTTAATAAAGCTCAGCAGGACTCGCTGCTGCCGCACGTGGAAAAAGGCACGATTACCTTGGTTGGCGCTACTACCGAAAATCCGAGTTTCTCGGTCATTTCGCCGCTTTTGAGCCGCAGCCGCGTGGTAGTTCTGAAGCCGCTTTCCGCCGAGGCGTTGCGTGCTATTGTTCTTGGCGCTCTTAAAAAAGACGGCCGGAAGACGGATTTACTTGCGCCCGAGGCGTTGGATTTTTTAGTACGGGTCGCCGGCGGGGATGCGCGGGTGGCATTGAGTACGCTGGAAGTGGCGATGCTTTTTTCCGACGGCGGAATGATTACTCCGAAAGATTTGGAAACCGCTCTGGGGCGGAAAGTTGCCCGGCACGATAGAAAAGGCGAGAGTCATTATAATTTGGCGAGTGCTTTTATAAAATCTCTCCGCGGCAGCGATGCCAGCGCGGCGCTTTATTATTTAGCACGGTTTTTGCAGGGCGGTGAGGACCCGCTGTTTATCGCGCGCCGAATGGCGATTTTTGCGTCTGAAGATATTGGCCTGGCCGACAATCAGGCGCTGATGCTTGCGGAAACGGCGCTGGAAGATACGAAAAATGTCGGCATGCCGGAATGCCAGTACGCGCTTTTTCACGCCGCGCTGTATCTGGTCCGTGCTCCGAAGTCCCGGGAAGTGGCCGACCGAATGTCTTCAGCGCTTAAAAAAGCCGAAGAGACGCCAGACGCGCTGGTGCCGCTGCATATCCGGAATGCCACGACCGACCTGATGGGGGAACTCGGCTACGGAAAAGGTTATCATTGGCAAGCCGGTTTTCGGCACGAGAAAGGATTTCTTCCGGAGGAACTGAAAGATTGGGATATCCGGAAAGATGCTAAATTAGAATGACAGGATTGCAAAATGGTAAAATATAAATAATGGAACAGTTGCAGTTAGAGGCTGCCGGAAAAACAAAATTAGCACTCTTTACAATAGAGTGCTAATTTTGTTACCATCTATTGATTCGTGATATTATGAATATAATGGAAACCGCATTTAGTAATTCACCGGCTGAGGCGGTGGGTGTGGATACCTCCCGCAATAAAGTGATCGCCATCGGCGTTTTAGGAACGGTACTGGCCGGCGCTTTTGGCTATTTTTTAAGCATCTTTTTTAAAGGTGTAACTTTACCGGCAGGCATTTCGCTGGCGGTTGCCGCAATCGGATTTTTAATAATGGTCCTGCTCCAAACCTTTTTCATTAAAGGTGAAAGCGTCTCTTTGCTGCTGTTATTAATTGAGAGCACGGCCGCCGTAGCGCCGCTTTACGCGCATTTCTCGTTTCTTTTTCTGGTCGCTTGGGTCCTGCTGTTTTTGGGGTTGTGGTTTGCCACAAAAAGAGGTCGCCGAGAGCTGGATAACCAATTAAAAATTCATTTCTTCCGGATTGAACATCTGGTGATTCCCAGAACTCTTACCGCTATTTCAATTTTTATCAGTTTGCTATATGTGGGCCTGCTGGATTTTAACGGCGCGGCGATTCCTAAAAGCAGTTTTACGGCCATGCTGGATTCGTCCACTCCGGTGGTCCGCCAATTCGTTAACAGCGGCTTTTCTTTTGATATGCCGGTCAGCAAGCTTGCTGACATTATTGTTGCTCAGCAACTGGCCAAGCAGCTTGGTCCGGCAGTGGTAATTCCTCAAAGTACTCGGAACGAAGCAGTCCGTGCCGTGCTAGATCAGCTTCACGTGCTGGGCGCCGATTACGGCATTATTTTCCGGAACAGCGACAGCGTTGCCGACGTTTTATATGGATACATTAATAATTCTTTGGCTAAAATACCGGAAGCATTCCAATCTTTAGTTCCGGTCGGTTTTGCGCTAGTAGTTTTCCTGACGGTTAAAGGGGTGGCAGTGTTGCTTCGTTGGGCGATAGCGCTGCCGGCATATGGTTTGTATGAGGCGGCATTTTTATTCGGTTTTTCTAAACTAGCGCTGGAATCGCGCACTCGGGAAATCGTGCTGTTGAAATAATTTATGGCAAAAGATTATTACAAAATTTTAGGCTTGGAAAAAAGCGCCAGTGAAGACGAAATAAAAAAAGCCTACCGGAAACTGGCGCATCAATACCATCCGGATAAATCCGGTGGTGACGAAAGGAAATTTAAGGAAATTAACGAAGCTTATCAGGTACTTTCTAATCAGGAAAAACGCGGCCAGTACGACCGTTTTGGCAGCGCCTTTGAAGGTGGCGGCGGATTCGGCGGCTTTGGTGGGTTTCCGGGCGGTTTTAACGTTGATTTTGATCCCTCTAATCTGGAGGACTTATCCAATGTCGGGGATATTTTCGACGTTTTCTTTGAAGGCCTAGGGATTAAGCGGCGGAAAACCTATCAGCGCGGATCAGATGTGGAAGTGGCAAAAGAAATTACTCTGGAAGAGGCGTTTCGGGGAGTGACCACTAAAATCAGCTTTGATAATTTTATCCAATGAGCCGACTGCAAAGGCATCGGCCATTTTGCCAAGGAAGGATTTACGAAGTGTTCGATGTGCGACGGCCGGGGAGAGATTCGGGAGAATCGCCAGACTTTTTTCGGCCAATTTTCCCAAGTGCGGGCGTGCAGCAAGTGCCACGGCCAGGGCCAGATTCCCAATAAGATTTGCAAGGAATGTTC
>MHJM01000017.1:12671-12838 GCA_001818705.1 Candidatus Harrisonbacteria bacterium RIFCSPLOWO2_02_FULL_45_10c | reverse complement strand
GGGGTTAAAGCTCATCACTCTAATTTAAGTGATAACACTTTAGAAACGCCGTCTTCCTCCATCGTTACGCCGTATAAAACATCGGCGGCTTCCATGGTCGCCCGGTTATGGGTGACGATAATAAACTGGGTTTTTTTGGAAAAATTACGGACAATATCGGCAAAGCG
>MHJM01000017.1:10805-12379 GCA_001818705.1 Candidatus Harrisonbacteria bacterium RIFCSPLOWO2_02_FULL_45_10c | reverse complement strand
TCCAAAAATAATCTGGCCTTCCCGCCGCCGAACATAAGATTAAAGAAAGTGTAGAATTCATCGTTAATTTTTTTAAGGGAATCATTAAAGCCACGGTCAATTTTTTCTTCCAGTTCCTTGATCAGATGCTCCAAATCCAGAAAAGCTTTTTCCAAATCTTCCAGCTGCTGCGCCAAAAAAGCGTGGCGGGATTCCGTCTCTTTCGCTTCGGCAATCAACGCCTGGTCTACCTCGCCGATGCCGGCAATTTCCCCGCGAAGGCGGAGCATTTTCCGTTCCAACGCCGGCAGATCTTCCACCGCCGGCGGCTCGCCGGCGCTTCCGTCAAACTCTTTCAGCGTCCGGCCGATCTGGGAAAGCTGCATCTCCATATCTTGTTGGCGCAGATTCAGCCGCTCAATCTCAAAAAGCACTTTATTTTTCTCGTTTTCCAGCTTGGTAATTTCTTCTTTCTTTTTTTCCAGAGCCTCAAAAGCGCCGCGGAACTCGGCATTAAAAGACTCCAATTCCCGCGCCGATGATTCCTCCAATTCCGCTAATTTCTCCAAAGACTCCCTGATCGGCGCCATTTTTTTCATCAGCGCGTCTTTCGCCGACTTCAAATCATTAATTTCATTTTTCTTTTTAAAAGAAGTGTCGGTGACGGAGGCAATTTTTACCCGCAGCGCCTCCAGTTCTTGATGAACGGCGGCCAAGTTTTTTTCGTTTAAAAGATTAGTTAGGGATTCCCGAATTTCTTCCAGAAGAGTCAATAGTTCCCCGGAACGGAGGTCCAGATTTTCCGTGGCGGCAAGGGAATTAAGAACTTCAATTTTTACTTCCAGCTTCCCGACCTCCCGCTCAATCGCCGAACGCTCCTGAAGCAAAGCATCCCGTTTTTTCCGGACCTCTCCGATCTGATTTTTCTGGGATGGCTGGTCTTTTTCCACTTTTTCCAGCAGCGCCTTCAGATGCTCCAGTTCTTTTTCTTTGCCGCGGATCAGGCCGTCCAGGCGCTTAATTTCCGGGTCAAACCGTTTCCGCCCGTCCCGGATTTCTTTCAGCTTATTGCCGTAATAAGATTGTTCGTAAGATTTTAACTCCCCTTCCAGATCCGCCAGCTTTTCCCATTTGGAAGTCTGGCGTTTTAAAAAACGGAGGTGCGGGGCGATTTCTTCAATCATGGCGCGGACTTTTTCCACGTTCACTCTGGTATTTTTCAATTTCCGTTCCGCTTCATGTTTTTTCAGTTGGTATTGGCGGAGGCCGAGAATCTCCTCAATCATCATCCGGCGCTCCTGCGGCGTGGCGCGGACGAAAAGGTCGCTGGAACCCTGATTAATAATGGAAAGCCCGCGCGTTCCCAGCCGGACTTTAGCGAAAAAATCAATAATGTCTTTCAGCCGGACTTCGGCTTTATTCAAAAAATACCGGGAGTTGCCGTCCCGCTCAATCCGGCGTTGAATCGTTACCTCGTTAAAATCCACCGGAAAAAATCCGGAGGTATTGTCAAAGGTAATGGTTGCCTGCGCCATGCCCATTCGCGGACGTTTCGGCGTACCGGAAAAAATCAAATCCTCCGCCTTACCGCCGCG
>MHJM01000017.1:6242-10760 GCA_001818705.1 Candidatus Harrisonbacteria bacterium RIFCSPLOWO2_02_FULL_45_10c | reverse complement strand
AATCACATTACTTTTGCCGGTGCCGTTCGGGCCGACAATGGCGGCAATTCCGCCGGGAAAATCCAAGGCGGTTTTTTGGGCGAAGGATTTAAAACCGACAATTTCCAATCGCTTTAAGTACATACAATAAAATTAAGTATATCGCATATTTTACGGCAAAACAGCTCTTTAAGATTGATTTCGGCCTTAGTGCTTAGGCACTACACCGTCGTGTAGTACCTTTATTAGCTTCGGTATTTATTACGCCTTTGCGGAAAAACCAGCTTGCCATGAGGTAAAATTGCTCCTTTTCGGGCCGGGTTGGGAAAGGACGACCAAATTTTTCTTCCCCGTTTCTTGTACCATCCGTAACCGCTAACATAGTCACCGCCATTAATGCTTTTCTTGAGAGCGCTAATAGTGGTGGGCGAAAGCCACAGGATTCTGCTGATTTCCTTATAGCTTTTCCCCTGTTTTAAAAGTTCTACGGCCGCCAGCCGTTTGGCAATCTGTTTCTTCTCGTGGGCGGTGACAATCTTAGCCAAAATGTTCTCAATATCCCGCGGGGATGAGATTTTAGCAAAATCTTTAAGAAGGCGTTCCCAGGCGTAGTCCTCCCATTCTTTCCGGGAGTTGCTTTTACCGGCAAAGGAAACTGGTTTCATTGGTTATAATTTCTTAATTCCATAGATTATATTTTATGGAATATAATTTTACAATATAAAATTTATGATATCATAGGCGCTACGCTATCGTGTATTGCCAGACCTTTGTGTCTAATATACGGGGGTCAGTCTAATGCTTTTCACAGGTACTACACGATAGTGTAGTACCTGGACTTGAATAATCGAAATCCAAACAACGACTTGAATAATCAAAATCTGGCGATTAAGACCAGGGTAAACTAAAGCCATAGTAAATCAAGACCGAAGTAAGCAAGGCTTGGGTAAATTAAGACCGGGATAATCGGGACTTGTAGAATATATTCATGCGCTTTTAAACCATAAAATCCAATGGCGCTACACGACAGTGTAGCGCCAGGCTTGGATAATTAAAACTTGGACAAATAAGGCCTGGGAAAATTGAGCAATTAAAACAGTACTACTTGCGCTCGCTCAACTAATTCTTTCGCCAACGCGGTGCTCCGGCTTGAACAAATTAAAAAACCCCGCTTTGCGGGGTTTTACAAACTATTGAATCGCCGGCAATGAAAGGGTTTTTCTAACTTCATCGGCCGTAACGGTTTCTTTCTCCAGAAGCAACGCGGCAAGCAGATCAAGCTTTACTCGATGTTCCTCAAGCAACTTTTTAACCTGCTTATAAATTTCATTCAGCTTATCATTAACTTCTTTTTCTAAAAGTTCTTTGGTTTTCTGGGAGGCATCCACGCCGCTCGGATGCCCGAAAAAGTCGGTTTTCTCCTTATGCACTACCAAACCGGCATTTTCGCTCATGCCGAATTCATAAACCATGCGCCGCAATACAAAAGTCGCATTCAGGAAATCGCTGTACGCTCCGGTGGTCACCGTGTTAAACACCAGTTCTTCCGCCGCTCGTCCGCCAACCGCTACTTTCACTCGGGCAAATAACTCTTCTTTCGTCGTGCAATGATTATCCGGAGGCAATTGCTTGGTATAGCCAAGTGCTTGGCCGCGGGGAATAATCGTAATCTTATGGAGCGGGTTCGCGTCTTTCGTAAGCAATGCCACCAGCGCGTGGCCGGCTTCATGATACGCAGTCAGTTTCTTTTCTTTTTCCGACAGCCGCATGCTTTTTCTTTCCGCGCCCATGGTTACTTTATCAACCGCTTCGCTAAAATCACTTTGTTCCACTGCTGATTTTTTCTTGCGAGTGGCAAACAACGTGGCTTCATTGACCACATTTTGTAAGTCCGCGCCGACCATACCAGCCGTATCTTTAGCAACAATTTCTAAGTCAACCGCCGGAGCCAGCTTCACATTTTTTACGTGAACTTCCAGAATTGCTTTTCGGCCAGCGACATCCGGAACCGGAACATAGACCTGTCGGTCAAAACGGCCCGGACGAATCAACGCTTCATCCAATACATCCACCCGATTCGTAGCGGCAATCACCACAATCTTATTATTACCGACAAAACCATCCAACTCTCCCAATAATTGATTGAGGGCGTGTTCCCGCTCGTCGTGTCCGCCGCCAACGGCAACACCGCGCTTTTTCCCGATGGCGTCAATTTCATCAATAAACACAATGCAGGGAGCTATTTTTTTAGCCTCTTCAAAAAGGCTGCGGATGCGGGAAGCGCCAACCCCGACAAACATTTCCACGAATTCCGAACCGTTCGCTGATAAAAATGATACACTGGCTTCTCCGGCAACTGCCTGCGCGAGTAAAGTCTTGCCCGTACCCGGATCACCGACTAAAAGCACGCCTTTAGGAATCCGGGAGCCAAGACGCATAAAATCACCGGGATTTTGCAAGAAGTCAACAATTTCTTTCAATTCTTCTTTGGCTTCGTCGCAACCGGCGACGTCGGCAAAGGTTTTTTTCGGTCTCAATCCGGGCTGAAAACGCTTAGCCGGGCTGTCGCCGAAATTAAACATTCCTCGCCCGCCTGATTTTCCGCCTTGCCGCATGGCGATAAAATACCAAATTCCGCAAAAGATGCTGATATATAACACCATGCTGAACATTGATGCCCAAAATGGATTAGGCGGATTCGCCGTGCCGTACATAATGCCTTTTGCTTCCGCGCGGCGGCGAATTTCATCCAGATGTTGCGGACTGACCGCCCGAGCCTGAACGAGAGTACCGCCTTTACTATTTTTGTCTGACGGTTTAATAAACGCCTCAACGTACAATGATTCCGGGTGAAAACGCAGTCGCTCTACTGATCCGGAAGCAATCGACTGCTCAATTACCGATATTGGAACGTTCAATGGTTGCCGCATTAAAAAATGCTGCAATGCCAAAAAAGTAATGCCAAGAATTAAGAGCCATCGAACGAGATTCGGCAATCGATTACTTTTCACGAATATCTCCTGTCAATATGCTACAGATATCTAACTACAAATTAGCTAACTGCGCAACTGATAATCAGCCGATTGCGCACGCCTCTATATACAATCCGCCTTTTTCGAAGCTGGTTTAAATTAAAAAGCTCGCGGTTAGCTTATTATTTTTTAAATAAAATGATAAAATAAGTGCAATGAATCCCCGCACCCAATAAAGACCGGCAATTCCTAACCGAAGCCGAAGTCATACCCAAGCAACTATGAATATCATTACAAAGCGTCCATTAATTAATAAGCAAAGAATTGCGCTCGCTTCGCAGTCTTTGTTGGGTGAGGGATGAAAATTTTCAATACTCTTACGGAAAAAAAGGAGGATTTGCCGGAAAAGAAAAAGCTGAATCTTTTTGTCTGCGGGCCGACTGTCTACGATTTTTCCCATATCGGCCACGCCCGCACCTACATCGCTTTTGACAATATCGTCCGCTATCTCCGGTCGCGCAAAATCAAAGTTTTTTACCTGCAGAACATTACCGACGTGGATGACAAAATCATCGACCGCGCCAGGTTGCAAAAAACGGCTCCGAAAACCATCGCCCGGAGCTTTGAAAAGGAATATTACCGGGACATGAAAGCACTCGGCGTCAGTACCGTAGACCGCTATGCCCGAGCCAGTGATTTCATAAAAGAAATCCAGAAGCAGATTGCCAGGCTGATAAAAAAGGGATTTGCTTATCAGACCGGTTCCGGAGTTTATTTTGAAGTTAAAAAATTTAGTGATTACGGAAAATTATCCAAACAAAATCTGGAAGCGCTCCGCCCGGGTTACCGCATTGAGCCGGATCCGGAAAAGAAAGACTCACTGGACTTCGCCCTTTGGAAAATTAAAAAAGGCGATGATGAACCAAGCTGGCTGAGCCCGTGGGGCGAAGGCCGGCCGGGCTGGCACATTGAGGATACCGCGATTTCCGAAGCTTTTTTCGGCCCGCAGTATGACCTGCACGGCGGCGCCGTGGATCTGAAATTCCCCCACCACGAATCGGAGATCGCCCAACAGGAAGCGGCGTCTGGAAAAAAACCGTTCGTTGCTATCTGGCTGCATACCGGATTTTTACTGATCAATGGAGAGAAAATGTCTAAGTCGCTCGGCAATTTTCTGACCATCCGCGATTTCCTGAAACAGCATTCTCCGGAAACGCTCCGGTTCCTGGTCGCTTCCCACCACTACCGGTCGCCGATTAACTACGAACTGGCGGCAACCAAGCAGGCGGCGGCTTCCCTGCAAACGCTCAGGCAGACGATTGCTAAACTTTACCGCGCGGATAAAAAAGGCGGCCTATCGGCGGCGGTCGCCAAACACCTCAAAACCTCCGAACAGCAGTTTACGGAAGCAATGGCTGATGATTTCAACACTCCGGACGCCTTGGCCTCCCTATTTACGCTCATTAATCGTATCCAGCCCCAATTTTGGCAGCTTACCAGCCAGGAAGCTAAGGGAATTATCAGTTTTTTAACGGCTAATCTCCGGATTTTCAGAATTATTATCAAA
>MHJM01000017.1:5591-6224 GCA_001818705.1 Candidatus Harrisonbacteria bacterium RIFCSPLOWO2_02_FULL_45_10c | reverse complement strand
GCGCCGGTTAAGGCACTCCTTCAAAAACGGGAGTTATCCCGAGTTCATAAACAGTTTACTCAAGCCGACGCCTTGCGAAAAGCAATAGAAGCGTTAGGATACATTATAGAAGACACTCCGAACGGCCCGCTCGTATTTAAAAAATAAAATTCAAAAATCAAAGTGCGAAATTAAGAACATCGTCCCATTTTGCGGGATTCAATAATTTTACATTTCAATATTTACATTTTTAAAAAATTAAATCACTATGCCTAATCCTGCAGCTATGAAATTGCCTCCGCAAAATCTGGAAGCGGAGCAATCCGTACTCGGCGCGCTCATGATTGATAAAGACGCGATTATTAATGTCGGCGATATTTTAGTTAAAGAAGATTTCTATAAACCGGCAAACGCAAAAATCTATGAAATTATCCTCGAGCTGTACGAAAAACGGCAGCCGATTGATATCTTAAGCATTACTGAAAAACTGAAAACTGAAAATATTTTAAAAGAAGTCGGCGGGCATTCCTACCTTACCAATCTTGTGGAAGCGGTACCGACTTCCGCCCACGTTGAACACTACGCTAAAATCGTCAAAGAAAAAAAGGTGTTGCGGGACCTTATTAAGGCATCCGCGGAAATAACTGAGAATGC